>SESX01000168.1 GCA_004367365.1 Candidatus Acetocimmeria pyornia | reverse complement strand
AGGTAGGGGGTGCTACTTCAGCGTTGAGTCCATGGTGACCCTCTATGAGGGGCTAGAAGAGGCATCTCGGGAGCAGTTGGCACAGGAGATGGCGATCGGATAGGCTAAGCTCTGGAGGAACCCGGTTTACATCACTTCCCGGGACACTACCCTCACAGCTTTATGTAGATCCCCAGTCTGTCCAACACCTTCGCGAGGGCGATGCAGCTAAAAAGCAAACAAAGCGTGATCAAGATGGGATATATCACCGGCACGGAAGCGGGAAGCCTCGCTTCCACAAGCGTGGAGACAATGCTGCTCAGGATGAATATGCTCAGCGAATTTTTCCCAAGGGCATTGAGAACGCCGATACGGACCCCCTTTATCTCCACGAGGAAATAAAAGCCGGTGAAGACAAGTGTCGCCAGGCCCGTGCTGAAGAGGATATAGGAAAACGAGACGAGGTGTTTGTTCAGCGGGACGAGAAAGGAGGAAAGGAAGCCGAAAGAGGCAATGACGAGACCGACAAGAAAAAGTTTCCTCGTGTCGGCCCTTTCCTTTTGGACCTCAGTACCCACCAGCGAAGCGGAGAAAACGAGGACGAAGCACCAGGAAAGGGTGGCAAATGGCCCTCCCATATCGAGGGCCGCGACAAAAGCCCGCAGATCAAAGGCGGTCAGAGCGATTTGATAAAAAGCGAGGAGAAGGAATGAGATGGCCATGGCGTGCGCAGGCGGCGTGAACATGAGGGGCAGGGCGAAAAGGCCGGTTGAACCGAGCATCTGTAATATCCCCCAGTCGAAGGACCCATTGGCGATCAGGATCCCCACAAAGCCGAAAAGGAAAAGCAAGACGTAGCGCCTCGCGAAATGGAGGATGGTCCGCCCGAGCCCGAACCGAGAGAGCCTTTTTCCCAAGGAAATACGATAGGCCACCCCCATGGCGAACAAAAACATCGGGGCCACCAGATCCGGGAAGCGGTACCCGCTCCAGGGAGCGTGTTTCAGCCAGCTCGGCACATCGTAGGCGGACAAAGAGTTGACGATTATCATCAAGAACAGGGCCAATCCCCGGAAGTGATCGAGAGACGGCAATCTCTCCCCAAGTTTTCTATTCCCCATTTTTCGAAATAAGCGACACCTCTTAATTTTCGCCCCAAAAGTTCCCCAAGTTCCAAAGGGGAGCCGGCGGCCCTGTTAAAAAACTGGGTTCCCCTTTTGGGCAAACTTTATTTGGTGACGAAAGATGAAAGGAGAACCCCACTTAAGTTTTCGGAAGCTTGGGCATCTCCTCAAGGCACAGGGGCTCATAGGGAAGTACCGTGTTCCCCTTTGGGAGGTAACTTTAGGGCTTGTGCTTTACCAGTTGGGCTTGGGCTTCGGAAGGCAGCCAAGGTTCTTGGGACTTTTGGGGAAGGGAGTGACCCATGTGGCTGTGTGGTATTGGCATAAAAAGGTGGGTGAGGCGAGGATCAAGCTCCACCAAGGCTTCCTCCCGGTGACGTCCTGGGATGCGGTTTAAAAGCGGTGGCCGGGGAGGCGCGATCGTGACAAAGTGGCCATCGGTGGGTTCCCTCTGGGAAAAACACCAACAGAAAGGAGGTATGACCACCGATGGCCGACCTAAGGATGGCCCTTGAAGAGGTGCTTAGCAGTGGCAGGGAACGCCAGATGGCGACGCCCTTAGGGGATTGAAGGTACTGGCGAGGGCGCTCATGGAGTTGGGGGTGGAGAAGAAGACAGGGGCCGGGCGTTATCAACGCAGCGAGGAACGCAGGACCTACCGCAACGGCTACAGCGGGAGCGGTGGGACACTACCCTCGCTCTGGGTCAGAAATCGGCAGCCTGATCCTGAAACAGGTGCCCTTGCCGAGGCTGCTTTCCACGGAGATCGTGCCCCCATGCGCTTCCACGATCCCTTTGGCTAGGGACAGTCCGAGTCCCGCTCCGCCTCGTCGGCGGGAGCGGGAGCGATCGCCGCGATAGAAGGGTTCGAATATGTGGGGCAAATCCGTGGGCGGGATGCCCTCTCCGTCATCCGCTACCCAGATTTCTACACTAGCATGCTTTTTTCCCCAACCGATCTCGATCTTTCCCCCTTCGCGCGTATGGCGAATGGCGTTGTCTATGAGGTTATAAAACACCTGTTTTAGGGAGTCGGGATCAGCCTCCAGGACGATGGGGTAACCGGGGTTTAAGGTAATCACGCGTTCTTGGGCCATGAGCTTCGCTTCTTGGACCACCGTATTCAAAAACTGTGCCAGGTTGACTTTTTCTTTATGAATGAGTACGGGAGTGTCTAGCCTTGTCAAACTCAGCAATTGCTCGGCCAAGCGGTTTAGCCTGGTTACTTCTCGGTACATCCCCTGTATCAGCTTGGTGGCAGCTGCTTTATCATCCAAGGAACCACGGAGCAGCACCTCTAACGACCCCTTAATAGCAGTTAATGGGGTCCTAAGCTCATGGGCGGCCGCAGCCACAAACCGTCTTTGGGCGGCGAATGCTTTCTCGAGGTGGGCCACCATGTCGTCGAAAGCTGCGGCGAGTTGTCCCACTTCATCGTAATGGCGGGGGAGGTTGACACGTTGGCTTAGATCCCCGGCCGCTATGCGTTTGCAAGTAGCGATCATGCGTTTGAGAGGGGCGAGAGCGGAACCCGTGATCCATAGTCCGCCTAATGCTCCTAGGAGCACTGCCACGATAATCCCGGCCCCGATCAAGAGGCGCTGACGCCATAGTATTTGATCTATGGTGGCCAAGGGGGTATTTAGCTGCACCACTCCCAAGATGCGAGGATCGGTAGGAGTACGGCGCAGAGGAATCAGTACAACTAAAGTACGCTGCCCATTTGCGATATCGATGTAAGTGATCTCGTTTTCCCCAGCCAATGCCCGATTTATGCGCTGTGGATCCGGTGGTGCAGCTGGTGGCTCTTCAGGCAGCCTGCGGCCGGTAGCGAGTATGTGGCCTTGGTTGTCTATGACCAAGGCAGTGGTGTCGCGTGAGGTAAGGGCTTGGCTGAGAGAGACGGCTGTGTCCTCGGTTAACTGTTCCACCGGCCCCGAACTCGGTTGTCGTGATTCTGAGGGAGGCGCTGGAGGCAGGCCTGGACTGGGTGGAGAAGGGGGAGCTAAAGGAGCTGGGAGCCCCGGCCCAGTAGCGAACCAACGCTCAATCACCGGTTTGGCTTGAGCCCGCAGCCGCAGGGCGGTGGTAGAGATCAGAAAGTGCTTGGTATCGGTGTAGAGAATTGCCCCCAGAAGGCAAATCAGGGCGCTCAGCAGGCCCAAGTACAGCAGGGTCAACTTGGTCCGAAGAGGTAGATCATGCCATCTTTTCATGGTCAGTCAGGACGGAAGCTGTAGCCGATTCCGTAGATGGTGCGGATCAGGCGCCGCTCCCGGTCTCCCAACTTCCGGCGTAGGTTACTGATATGCACGTCCACAACGTTTCTATCTCCCTCGTAGTCAAGACCCCATATTCGGTTTAGGAGTGTCTCCCTGGTGAAGACCCTGCGTGGATGACGGAGGAAAAGTTCGAGCAGGGCAAACTCAGTAGGGGTTAACTCTAATGGTTTGCCCCCTTTGTAGGCCTCGTGGGCTTCCAAGTCCAACGTGATGTCGGCTGCACTGAGCTGGGTGGGCTCTGCAGCGCTGCCTCGGCGGCGAAGTACTGCCCTGATGCGGGCGACTAGTTCCTCAAAGCTAAACGGTTTTGTAACGTAGTCGTCGGCTCCCATGTTCAGGCCCTTTATCCGATCGGGGATCTCCCGTCGGGCCGTGAGCATGATAATGGGGATATCGTTTCCCCGAAGACGGAGGCGCCGGCAGATTTCGAATCCATCGATGTCTGGAAGCATGAGATCCAAAATCACAAGGTCGAAATCCTCCTTATCGGCGCATTCCAGCCCTTCCTCTCCTCCCGAGACCACTGAGACCCGAAACCCTTCATAGGTGAGCCCGGTTCGAAGGAGTTCAGCGATGGTGCTTTCATCCTCGATTATGAGGATGCGGGCCCCTATCTTAGAGCTGCTTTGGCTGTGCTCGAGTCGCATCGTTGGTGACTACCCCTGTAACATGATGATATGGTGCTTCGCTCACCCGTCGAGAGCAAATGGACAGCGGAGAGGAGGGAGTGTATCCTCCTCTCCGCCGGACGTTAAGCTAGACTAGGTTTTCTCAAGGTTGGGACGGTGTGTTGTTCTGACCGGCCGGCTGTTGATACGGTTCACTGCCGACCTTTGCCCCGGTGGCCGGGTTGAAGATTAAAGATGCTTCCAGCAGTTTTTCGCCGTAGGGTGTAGCACTCAGCCACCCACTCACTTGGACTTGGGATCCGATGGGAGCGACGGATGGGATCCAGTAGGCTAAGAGAGGCTGCAGGTGTACCTCCACTCCTGAATCCAAGATCAGCCCTTCGATCTCTCCCGAGGGGCCATAGCGATAGCTCTGTACCGTCCCACTCACGGTAGTCCAAGTGGGGGTCGCGGTATAGCCTTGGGCTGAAGGAGTATCGCTGGTAGGGCTAGGGTAGAGCGGCACGGGCGACGGAGCATAACCCCCGGTTGGAGCCGGCTGAGGTAATGTGCCCAGTGGTCCGACTGGCCCTGCTCCAGGCGGTGGAGGTGGGGCCGGCTGGGGAGGTGCCCCTAGTGGTCCTGCCCCAGGTGGAGGAGGAGCGATGGGAACTCCTGGTGTCGGTGGTGAAGGGGGGCCATAGGCATATCCCGTGGACGGGGTAGACGTACTGGCAAGCAGAGCAGGATAGATACTGGGCGCAGCGGCGGGTGCACTGGTCCCCGGGGCTGGATTGGAAAGTGTGGTAGGTTGCATATTGGTAACTAGGGGGGCGACTTGCTGTCCTGTAGCGACTGTCTGTTGCTGGTAGTAGGCGACGCTCACAGAGCTATCATTGCCGCTGATAACGGTCGCGTAAACATGCTTATCGCCCAGGGGGCCAACATACGTCCAACCGGTGACTTGGATCTGTTCTCCAGGCTTTGCTATAGCGGATATTTGTGAATAGTAGGAAGGAGGGAAGTGGACCTCGGTTCCGTCGGTGAGAAACAGAGAGTCGATGTTCCCCTCTGAGGCAGGTTTGAACTGGGCCACCGTGCCTTGGATAGATATGAGGCCCCCAGGAGGCCATTGGGCGCTAACCATTAGGGCCGTTCCTATGCAGAGCGTGATTATCACCCACAACGCACGGGTTTCTCTGTACATCGTATACCTCCTTAATTTAGTTATTTTCTTTCTAAGTCATTCAGTATTTGGTAATACTCCTCCCGAGTCAGCTCGCCTCGGGCATACCGCTGACGCAGGATTTCTATGGAGTCCTGAAAAGGGCGATTTCCACTGTTTTCCCGGTTGATAGGGAGGCTGAACCACCTGCTTAACGCGATTACGGCCGCGATTACAGCTCCGATCAGGGCGAATTTCGCAAGAATGTTGGCAATTTGGTCCCAACCAGGCCCCAATACCATTCCTGGGAGACCAAAGAGCGGGGTATGGAGTAGTAAGAGGATCCCACCCGCTATTCCTAAAATCACTAGCACGGGGCTGATCCAGGTTCTGCTCTCCTTCATTTTCCCCTCCTTTCCGATGGGATTCTAACACTTACCGGTAAACTATCTTTTAAGAAAAGCTGAAGAAATGATTAAGCCTCTGGGGAGTAGAGTCCCAGGTAGTGGTGTAAATCTGGCGGCCGCGAGCTGAAGGGCCTTGGGTAACTGA
>SESX01000167.1 GCA_004367365.1 Candidatus Acetocimmeria pyornia | reverse complement strand
GGACCGGTTCGCCGCCCCCCTCGATGGCCAGGTTGGGGTCTTTAAGGCCGTGACCAGTCAGGATACAAGCCACCTTTTCCCCTGCACCGAAATATCCCTCCCGGGCTAGGCGCAAAATTCCCGCCACACAGGTAGCAGAGGCCGGCTCCACGAAGATACCTTCCTCCCGGGCCAGGAACCGGTATGCCCCAATTATCTCTTCGTCTGGAACAGCCTCAATCCGGCCTCCAGAATCTTGGATCGCCTGCAGGGCTCCCTTCCAGCTGGCAGGGTTCCCGATCCGGATCGCGGTTGCCACGGTTTCTGGTTTTGAGACCGGGTCACCTTGGACAATGGGCGCAGCCCCGGCAGCCTGAAAGCCCAGCATTTTCGGCAGCGACTTCGCTACCCCTGCCTTGCGGTACTCGCGAAAACCTTTCCAGTAGGCGGTGATGTTGCCGGCGTTTCCCACGGGAATGGCAAGGTACTCCGGGGCATCCCCCAAGGAGTCAACAATCTCAAAGGCCCCGGTTTTTTGCCCCTCGATCCGGTAGGGGTTAACAGAATTAACTAAGGTGATTTCCCGGTGCCGTTCACACAGGGTCCGAACGATTCTCAGGGCCTGGTCAAAATTCCCGTCAACAGCCACCACCTGGGCACCATGCATGAGGGCTTGGGATAGTTTTCCCATGGCAATCGCCCCCTCTGGTATCAAGACCACGCACTTGAGCCCAGCACGGGCGGCGTAGGCGGCGGCTGAGGCCGACGTATTCCCAGTCGAAGCACAGATGACGACCTTGGCCCCGTCCTGCTTGGCCCTGGAGACGGCCATGGTCATCCCCCGGTCCTTGAAGGAGCCGGTTGGGTTGGCCCCTTCAAACTTGAGCCAGGCCTCGGTCCCGCCCAGCATTTTAGTAAGTTTTTCCGCCCGGAAGAACGGGGTATTACCCTCCGCCAGGGTTACAATGGGGGTTTTGGGTTCAACAGGTAGGTAGTCTTTGTAATGTCGCAGCAGTCCTGGCCACATCACATGTAATGTCCTCCTTCAATCCTGATCACGTTGTGTACAGCAGCCACGCAGTCAAGACCCCTGGTAAGTTCCACAGCCTTCTGGAGATTCCCTTCCCGGGTCAGGTGGGTAACAAGAACGATTTCCGCCGTCTCACCGAGAGATTTCTTCTGAATCACCGAGTTGAGACTGATCTCATTATCCCCGAAAACCTTGGCGATCCGCGCCAATACCCCCGGGCGGTCCAGGGCTTCAAGGCGGAGATAATACTCACACTCCACATTCTCAAAGGGCCGGATGGGCGTGTGTGCAAAACAGGTGCAGCCCATGAGCCCGCCCCCACCGTTGGGGTCATGCACAATGTCGATAATATCGGCAATAACAGCACTGGCCGTCGGTTCACCCCCGGCCCCGCGACCGTAGTACATGCTATCCCCGAGGGCATCCCCACGCACGAAGACAGCGTTGAATTCATTGCGGATGCTGGCCAGGGGGTGCCAGGTGGGAATGAAGGTTGGGTGGACCCTGATCTCAATGTCGTCCTGGTTCCTCTTGCCAATGGCCAGAAGCTTCAGTTCCCAACCTAGTTCCCGACCGTACTCGATATCCTCCACCGAGACGCGGCGCAGGCCTTCGCGGTAGACGTCTTCGTCTTTAATGCGAACCCCAAAGGCGATGGAAGCGAGAATGGCCAGTTTGCGGGCTGCGTCATGGCCATCGATATCGGCAGCCGGGTCACTTTCTGCGTACCCCTGTTCCTGGGCCTCTTGGAGGGATTCCTCAAAGGTTTTTCCTTCGTGGGACATCCTGGTAAGGATATAGTTGGTGGTACCGTTAATGATGCCCATGATTGTTTCGACCCGGTTGGCAGCCAGGGCTTGTTTGAGGGTTTTGATGATGGGAATTCCCCCGCCGACACTGGCCTCGAATCCCACTCCAACCCCAAAGCGGGCAGCAGTTTCAAAAACCTCCTGGCCGTGCCGCGCCATTACCTCCTTGTTGGCCGTCACCACGCTCTTGCCCCGGCGCATGGCCTCGACCAGGTAGTCCCTGGCTGGTTCCGTTCCACCTATAACCTCAACCACGATGTCTATTTCGTCATCCCCAAGGATATCCTCAGGGTTGGTGGTCAAAAGGGCCGGGTCATGCACGCACGTGCGTTTCTTCTTCACGTCCCTGACCAGGATCCTCTTTACCTCGAGCCTGGTCCTGATCCTCTGCTCAATCTCAGCCCTGTTTCTTTCCAGGACCTTGAGGACAGCGCTTCCGACCGTACCACAACCCAACATCCCAACCTTAACGTACCGCTTTTTCACAAGAATTCTCCCCCCTGCCGTCTCGCCTCTCCCCAGCCTCTCGCCTGCTGTCCGCCTCCTTCTCCATGCACACCTCTAGTCAAACGCAGTTTTCCGTTTCATGGTCTTGAGACCGTATTGTGCTCCATGCCGCCGCAAAGGGCTGCACTTTGAAAGCAACCATGTAAACTGCACCTGATCCTCCGCAGGGGTTGAAGGGCTGCCAGCCTCCTACCCCTGGGTCATCATCTCTAGCCGCCTTACCCCGTCGGTTTCCTCCAAGCGTTTAACCAGACTCTCCACAGGTTCCTCCATCGCTCCAGTCTCAAAAGAAATGCTAACATTGGCAACACCCTGGAGCGGGATTCCCTGGTTAATGGTAAGGATGTTGCCCTGCGCGGCAGCAATGCGGTTCAATACCTTTGACAATACCCCTGTCCGGTGCTCTAACAGTAAAAAAAAGGTCACAATTCTTCCCCGGGTAGCTTCTGCGAAGGGGAAAATACTGTCTTTGTACTTGTAAAAAGCACTTCGACTGATGCCCACCCGTCTCACCGCTTCGTTGATAGTGAGGGCCGGGTGCTTGCGCAGCATTTCCTTGACCTGGACCGTTTTCCGGAGGACCTGGGGCAGGCACTCAACGGCCACCAGGTAGTAGGTCCGGTCCCCCCTTAAATCCACACCATCCATGGGTAGCCTCCATTCGTGTATATTGGCCATGGACATGTTTACATGTACGGAAGACATTATAGCATCTCAGGTTCAGCCCCGCAAGAGGGGTCTTCGTGGGTGTCAAAAAAGGAGCCGGAGAGGGGGTTTTTCACCTTCTCCGGCCAGGTGCAGGTTCTTCTTGGTTGCTAGCTCACTATCCTCTTTAAGACTTTCCCGGCTTTGAACACCGGAACCCGCCTTGCCGGGATGTCGATCTTCTCCCCTGTTTGCGGGTTGCGGCCTGTCCTCTTCCTGCGTTCACGCACCTCAAAAGTCCCGAACCCTACCAAAGCCACCCTTTCACCCTGGGAAAGCGCTTCTGAAATCGCTTCAATAAAGGCATCCACGGCAATACTTGAATCCTTTTTCGTAAATCCGGTTTTTTCGGCCACGAGATTGATAAGTTCTGCTTTGGTCAACCGAGATCACCTCCCTTTACCGCTCTAGTTTAACTAAACTTGACCATTTTATACCATTCCAGCCCATGATTTCGTCTCCAAAACCAGAATTCCTTCTTGCATGCCCCAAAAGATGGTCGCAAAGCCTTCAAAAAAAGAAACGCCGCCACGAAGAAGGTGGCGCCGTGCACTCCTGGGAAACCTTCGTGCCTGTGGCGTCACGTACCTGACGTTCCTGGCCCACTGTCCCACCGACCAGTCATACCCCTCCCAGGTCTTCTCAAATAATGATACAAATGAGCCCCCCACTACCTTCGTTGATAATGCGCTCGAGGGTTTCCTGTAGCTTCTGCTGAGCGTTCTGGGGCATGCGGAGCAACTTATTCTCAATGCCTTCCTTAACCAGGTCGTGCATGGACTTGCCGAAGACGTGAGATTCCCAGAGTTTCTTGGGGTCGTCTTCAAACTGCTCCATGATGTAGTGGACCAGTTCTTCACACTGTTTCTCGGTCCCCATAATAGGAGTTACCTCGGTACGAATATCAGCCCTGATCAAGTGCAGGGACGGGGCACTGGCCCGCAACTTTACCCCAAACTGGTTGCCGCGGCGGATAAGTTCGGGGTCCTCGAAGAGCATCTGGTCTTTCGACGGGGGGACAAGCCCGTACCCGGTCTCCTCCACATCCTGAAGGGCCCCGGCAAGGCGGCTGTATTCCTTCCTGGCTACCACCAGGTCACGCATGAGGCGGACCAAGCCTTCCTTGCCTTCTACCGGTTCGCCAACCATTTCCTCCAAGGCCTGGAAGAAAAGTTCCTCCTTGGCCGTCATCACCAGGTTAGCCACTCCACTACCGAGATCCATCTGGCTCAAAACCACGTCCTGGACAATCTCCTTCTGACCCAAGTCTTCCATGGCGGTATCAATGTCCCGAAGGCGCCGGATCTTCCCGACCGTGCTGGCAATCATCTCTTCAAATTCCCTGCGCAACCAGTGCCCAGGTTCCAGTTCCTCCACCCACCCGGGGAGGTCGATGTTCACCTCGTTAACTGGAAATTCGTAAAGGATCTGTTCCATGACCAGGTACAGGTCGTCCTGGGTTACCCGGAGGCAGTTCACCGGAACCACCGGAACATCGTACTTTTCGCTCAGCTCTTCCGCCAACTGGAGCGTGGCCTTGGAGCCTGGAGCCGTGGTATTTAGGGCCACCACGAAGGGTTTACCGATCTCTTTCAGTTGGGTCACAACCTTCTCCTCGGCCGGCACGTAAGCTTCACGGGGGATCTCGGTGATGCTTCCGTCGGTGGTCACCACCAGGCCGAGGGTGGCGTGTTCGTCGATAACCTTTTTCGTCCCTATTTCAGCAGCTTCCTCAAAGGGAATTTCGTAATCAAACCAGGGGGTAACCACCATCCGGGGGCCACTCTCCTCGTCGTACCCGATGGCACCCTCCACGGGATAGCCGACACAGTCCACCAGCCGGACCCGAAGGCTGATACTGTCCTTGAGCACGACCTCCACGCCGCCCTCAGGAATGAACTTTGGCTCGGTGGTCATGATGGTGCGCCCGGCCCCACTCTGCGGCAATTCATCGGTGGCCCGTTCCAGGTCATGGGGGTTTTTAATGTGTGGTAACACGAGAAGCTCCATAAATTTCTTAATCAGGGTTGATTTTCCCGTCCGGGCCGGGCCGACTACCCCAAGGTAAATATCGCCTTTAGTTCGTTCGGCAATATCACGAAAAATATCAAACTTTTCCATACCCTTTCCCCTCCCTTTATTTCAGTATATGGGGCAATTTATTAAACGGCCCTTCGGCCTTAAGGCTGGATTGCTCCGTTGCTACCCCCCCCTGTCCACTCCGACCCCGCCGCCAGCCCCGGTTGGACCGGGCGGGGATAAACGATACCAACCTTTTAACAATAAATATATATGATGGAAAGCCTCAGATATTACCTGACCCCAGTCTTTTGTTACCGTGCCCTTACTGTCCCCACCAACGAAAACGGCCCAAAGCAAGAAACCGGGCTCCTCCAACCCCCTGGTTCTTTTCGTTTCGATGCCGACCGACATGAATTCCATGGGGGTAACCCGGTTATCCCTGAAGCCGTTGGGTAGACAGCCGCATAGTAGTGCTCCATGCCACCACCAGCGGCGGCACCACGAAACATGAAAATCGGGAGGTACCCGGCTCTTGCACTCTGCATAAGGAGTACAAGGAACGGGTAGGCGCGGGCTTCCTGAGGGGCGGTCAGGGAACGAGTTCAAGAACCGCAGGCGGCGGGGGACCAGCCGCTGCCACCGCGAGTTTGTGGCTGCGGCCCGGAGCCGCCGAGGTTCATGACAACTATACGGTGAGCGTGACGC
>SESX01000166.1 GCA_004367365.1 Candidatus Acetocimmeria pyornia | reverse complement strand
TCTAGTGAAACAACCTGAACTCCCACTGGGTGGGGCCGAAGCCAACCAAGGACCGGCATCTGCACGGCTGAAGGTTGGGAGTGGGTAAGGTGATTGATGGGGAGGTTTTGGAAGGGTCCCTGGATGGTTGGAGCTTGGAAAGAAGGGAGATGATCCTTTGGACCCCCGTAAGCTAACCCGGATTGCCCTGATTGCGGCCGTTTACGTCACCGTGACCATGATGTTCCAGGCCATCAGCTTCGGGATCATTCAGGTCCGTATTTCCGAAGCCTTAACAGTACTTCCCTATTTTACCCCGATTGCTATTTGGGGCCTTTTTATCGGGTGCTTCCTAGCGAATCTTCTGGGGGGATTCGGCCTTTACGACATTGTTTTCGGCAGCCTGGCCACCCTCGTTGCCGCCTTTTTGACCTCGAAGATGCCCAAGGCCTATCTTGCCCCACTGCCTCCAGTAGTGGTCAACGCCCTGGTGGTCGGCGGCTACCTCAGTATTATCCTCCACCAGCCCTACTGGTTTGCGGCCTTCTACGTCGGCTTGGGCCAGGTTATCGCCTGCTATGCCCTCGGATACCCACTACTTCTTTTCTTGAAACAGAGACCCTCCTTCTTATCGTTCCTGCGCGGGGACGAACAATAGCCGTTCTGGCAGGAATTTACCCTCCGGTGTTCAATATCTCTACGAGTGGGGCTGGTTCTACAGGTGACAGAACAAGTGCCACGGGACGAAGGATAACCAGAAAGCTGGGAACTGTGGACACTGGTTGAAGACCGGCTTTCCTTGGGGTGGAGAAGCAGATGGAATACGAGGTGGTTGTGGTCGGGGCGGGACCAGCCGGTTCAGCCGCGGCCCAACGGCTCGCAGAAAAAGGTATTAAGACAGCCTTGGTGGAACGCAAGTTTTTACCCCGGCACAAGACATGTGCCGGGGCGGTTTCAGGAAAGGCGCTTCCCTACCTGGGGGAGGGGTTTTTGCACCTCACCGAGGACCGCCTGACAGGGATGGTTTTCAGGTACAGGTATCGCGACCAGGTGGGATACCGGACCGATGCCCCCTATGCCTACACTGTTACCCGGGACAGGTTTGACCACCACCTGGCCGTCCGGGCGGTCCAAGCGGGGGCAGAACTCATTGAAGGCCAAGAGGTGAAGTGTATCACCCGGGAAGGCGGGTGGTTTATGGTTAGTACTGAAAAGGCGACCCTCAAGGCACGGGCCGTCGTTGGAGCTGATGGAGCCGGAAGCCTGGTGGCCAGGACCTTCGGTCTGGCCCGGAAGTTCTTGGGGGTTGCGGTTGAAGCCTTGGTCCCCCTGGAGAAGGTGCGGGACCACGAAGTCTACCGGGAGACAGTATTTCTCGATTACGGCTTTATCCCCAAAGGGTACGCCTGGATTTTCCCCAAGAGTGATCATCTTAACGTCGGCCTGGGGACCTTCAGTGCCCGGTCGGTACCGGTGAAGTTCCTGCTTGAGCAGTATCTAGACCGCTGTTTTCCATACCTGGAACAACGGGACCGCAAGGACCTGTCGTGGTCCGGCCATCCCATTCCTGTATACAGGGGCGGCCGTTTCTCCGGTGATGGGGTACTGGTGGTTGGGGACGCGGCCGGGCTGCTGGACCCTTTTTTTGGGGAGGGAATCCATTTCGCCCTGGAGAGCAGTCTCCTGGCGGTTGGTGTGATTGAGAGGTACCTGGAGGGTGGGGCGTCCCTTGGGGAGTATGACCGGAGGCTAGATGAGAAGATCCTGCGGCAGTTTCAGGTGGCCCACAAGGTGGCCTGGCTCTTTTACCACCTAACAGGGGCTGTGCACCGGCACCTGGTGAGGAAAGGCAGGATCATCCGGGAGTTTACCGCCTTAGTGACCGGGAAACAGTCCTATCACTCTTTCGGGCGGTGGCTGAGACACAACATCCTTAAGGAAGCACTGTCCCGGGTTCCGGATGACGACCATTTTTTGAGGCCGGGGGAGTGAGGTAGCCGGGAGAGAAAGGAGGGCTTTCTGGCGCCTGGGGTGGTGCCTGAGGTCTCACCCCGGACCAAGGGAGCTAGTGTGATTGGAGAACCGGGAGGAATGAGGTTTGACCGGCAAAATTTTGTCTGGCTTGAACGAGGCCCAAAGGGAAGCTGTACATACCGTCGAGGGCCCGGTCCTGATCCTGGCGGGGGCGGGGAGCGGGAAGACCAGGACCCTCACCTATCGGATTGCTTATCTTGTTTACGAAAAAGGGATCCCCCCTTACCATATCCTGGCAATCACCTTCACCAACAAGGCGGCCGTGGAGATGAAGGAGAGGGTACACCGGCTCGTAGGCGGGGTTGCCAACCAGATCTGGATCCATACCTTTCACGCTGTCTGTGTGCGGATCCTGCGCCGCGAGATCCCTCACCTTGGATACAGGCGGGACTTTGTCATCTATGATACGGTGGACCAGTCCTCCCTGGTCAAGGATTGTCTTAAGGAGCTTAATCTCGACCCCCAAAGGTATGCTCCGAAAGGGATCTTGGCGGCCATCAGCCGGGCCAAGAACGAGTTGATGACCCCGCGGATGGTGGCCAAGAGGGCCGAAGACCTTTACGATGAAATCTTGGCCAGGGTATACCAGGTCTACCAACGCCGTCTTTTGGAGAACAATGCCCTTGATTTCGATGACCTGATCATGCAGACGGTGCTGCTCTTTCGCAAGAACCCGGAGATCCTGGACTATTATCAAGACCGTTTTCGCTACCTGCACATTGATGAGTACCAGGATACAAACCACGCTCAGTATGTCTTCGCCCGGCTCCTGGCTGCCAAGCACCGCAATATCTGCGCGGTGGGAGACGATTTCCAATCCATCTACGGTTTCCGAGGGGCAGACCTGAGGAACATTTTAGATTTTGAAAAGGATTACCCGGAAGCCAGGGTGATTAAGCTGGAACAGAACTATCGTTCCACCAAGACCATTCTCACGGCCGCAAACGAGATCATGAAACACAACCAGGGTCAGAAGTTTAAGGAGCTGTGGACAGAAAACGAAGAAGGACCTCCCATCAGCTATTATGAGGCCGAGGATGAGGTGGAAGAGGCAGAATTCGTGGCGGCAGAGGTCCGCCGGCTGAAAAGGGAAGAGAAACTGGCCCTGTCTGAGATAGCCGTTTTCTACCGTACCCATGCCCAGTCCCGGGTTTTGGAAGAGGTACTCCTCCGGGAACGGATTCCATACCACATCGTGGGGGGGTTAAAATTCTACGAGCGCAAAGAGGTCAAGGACATCCTGGCCTACCTGCGCGTGGTCCACAACCCGGCTGACACCTTGAGCCTGGAAAGGATCATCAATACCCCGAGGCGGGGCATTGGCATCCGGACCCTGACCAGGGTGAAGGAGTATGCACGCCGTCAAGCCTTGGACCTTTATGATGCTTTGAAACTGGCCGCGGCAGGGCAGATCGGGCAGATCAAGGAGAAGAGCAGACAGGGGGTCAGGTCGTTTGTCACCCTTATCGAGCAGCTGCGGGAAATTAAGGATGCCTGTCCGGTGGACGACCTGGTGCGGATGGTCAATGAGAAAAGCGGTTACCTTGCCATGCTCCGGAAAGAGAATACCTACGAGGCCCTTTCCAGGATGGAGAACATCCAGGAGCTTGTTTCGGTGGCCAAGGATTTTGAGGAGCGCCAGCAGGTGACAGGTGCAGCCGGGCCGGGGGAGGGTGGCCTGGAGGCCTTCCTGGAAAGCGTGGCCCTGGTTTCAGAAGCGGATAACGTGGACACAGGGGCAGGGGCGGTACTTCTCATGACCCTGCACAGTGCCAAGGGCTTGGAGTTTCCCGCCGTGTTTATCGTCGGCCTGGAAGAAGGTGTCTTCCCGCACCGCGAGGCCGTGTTTGAAGCGTCAGAGCTGGAAGAAGAGCGCCGGTTATGCTACGTGGGGATTACCCGGGCCAAGCGCCACCTCTACCTTGTTCGCGCATTCCAAAGAACATTATATGGAAATACTGTTTATAACGGTATTTCCAGGTTTATCGAGGAAATCCCACGGGAGTTGTTGAGAGAGGTTGAGCGGGGAGATGAGGCGGCTGTTTCTGGCTTCCAGACGCCGGCACCTGCCGGTGGATTCAAGGCCGGTGACCGGGTCAGCCACAAAGTCTGGGGGGTAGGGACGGTGGTCGGCACCCGGGGTATTGGGCCTGAGGCCGAGATCACTGTGGCCTTCCCAGGGGTTGGTTTGAAGAGGCTCCTTGTTTCGATAGCTCCCTTAGAAAAGCTGCAGTAATGCCCCACGCCGCCGCAACAGGCGGCACCAGGAAGGATGAAAATCGAACAAGCCGCTTGTTGCAGTCTGCATCAGGGGTACTGCGAACGTGGCGCGGGCTTCCTGAGCGGCGATGAGCGAACAAGTTCAAGAACCGCAGGCGGCGCAGGATCAGCCGCAGCCACATGTCGGAGCCTGGAGGGCGAGTTTGTGGCTGCGGCCCGGAGCCGCCGAGGTCATTACATCTATACGGTGAGCGGGACGCCGCGAAGGAAGGCAGGCGCCGTCGGAAAATTTTCGCCTGGAGCTTGCTGTGGAGGGATTGATAGTGGTGACCGATCAGGATACCGTAGGGGCGGGGCGGGGCAGGGTTTCAGCCGTACCGGAAGATGACCTCAAAAGGGCCCGGTGGCTGCAGGAACAAATCCGCTACCATGATTACCGGTACCATGTCCTGGATGACCCGGTCATCTCCGATGCCGAGTACGACCGCATGCTGCGGGAGTTAATCAACCTTGAGAAGAAATACCCGGAGCTGGTGACACCGGATTCCCCGACCCAGAGGGTGGGAGGAGCTCCCCTCAAGGGGTTTCCGACGGTCCGGCACCGGACACAAGTGCTCAGCCTGGGGAATGCCTTGAATCTGGCTGAGGTGGCCGATTTTGACCGCCGGGTCAGGGGCCTTCTTCCGGGTGAAGAAGTCGAGTACGTGGTGGAGCCCAAGATCGATGGGCTTTCGGTCATCCTGCGTTACCAGAACGGTGTCTTTGTGCAGGGTGCAACCCGGGGAGACGGTGTCAATGGCGAGGAGATCACCACCAATTTGAAAACAGTGAAGAGCATCCCGCTCCGCCTGCTGGCGGAAGGAAACCCACCACCGATCCTGGAGGTGCGCGGGGAGGCTTTTATGCCCAGGGTTGAATTCGAGCGGTTAAACCGGGAGCGTGAGGGGGAAGGATTACCCCTTTTTGCGAACCCCCGCAATGCAGCTGCAGGCTCCCTGCGGCAGCTGGACCCTGGGGTGGCGGCGGCCCGGGCCCTGGACAGCTACATTTACGAGGTTAGGTATGCCGAGGGGGTCGAGTTGGCCACCCATTCCGAGGGGCTGGAGTTTTTGCGCCGGCTTGGGTTTAAGGTTGTCCCCGGGACCGCGGTTTTTACGAACGCAGAAGAAGTGGTCCGTTATTGTGAAGGGTGGGCGAAACGTCGGGCATCCCTCCCCTTTGAAATCGACGGGATGGTGATCAAGGTCAATTCCCTGGAACAACAGGCCCGGTTGGGAACCACGGCCAAAAACCCGCGCTGGGCCATCGCCTACAAGTTCCCGGCCGAAAAGGCCACCACCAGGGTCCGGAAGATCTCGGTTCAGGTAGGACGGACAGGGGTTCTGACACCGGTGGCCCTGCTGGACCCGGTCCGGGTGGCCGGCTCTACGGTGAGCCGGGCGTCCCTGCATAATGAGGACATGATCCACGAGAAAGGGGTCCGGGTCGGTGATCAGGTGGTAATCCACAAGGCCGGGGACGTGATTCCCGAGATTGTG
>SESX01000165.1 GCA_004367365.1 Candidatus Acetocimmeria pyornia | reverse complement strand
CCCCCCTAACCTGATTGTACAACCTTAACACAAATTCTCCAACCGGATTAGGGGGCTAGCTAGGAACTATCCACTTTCGGACAAGAAAAGTAGCCACCCTGGTCTCTGACCTTTCTTTTGTGTACTGCACCTCCGGGAGGGAGGGGCCTCTCCCCCGTGGGGTAGCAAAGCAAAAGTGGCAATCAGGCCCGCAATGACAGCTTGACGCTGTCTGCCATGGACGCTGTTCAGGGGGAGTCCGTGGGCCGCGGTACCCGACAGGTTGCCGTCCAGGGGTCACGTAGTCCGAACAGCACAACGCCGCTGGGTGCAGGTATAACCCCCGAAGGCTAAAAGGTGGGTCTTAACCACAGAAGGTTAACAACCGGATCTTAACCTTTACAGGTTAAGGACCTTGCCGTAAAATGCCGACCAGGATGCTCTCTTGTTATCGTGCTCAACGGAGCATCGTTGGTCATTCTGGTACAAGTCATGGGTTTGGAATTCGGAGTTAAGCAGGTTCTCGAAAACCTTCAACCTGATGACATCAGAGGCTATCTCTCGTACCGGATATGCCATGGGATTTCCTCTTGTCCAGTCTCGTCAGTAGTAAGCGTCCCGCCGCAGAAGGTGCCCAGGAAAGCGCTGGTCTATTATTGACCGGGTGTCTTAATCAGAGGAGGTGAGAAAACATGTCTTACGATAAGGAAGACCTAAAGGAATTTATGCTCAAAGAGATTGAGATAATTCAAGACACAATCAGAAGAATGGCTCTAAATTCCTTTATGCTAAAGGGCTGGACAGTAACACTTGTGGCTGTGACTTTACTGTTGAAAGGAACGAAGTATCAAGTCTTCATCGCCTTTATTCCACTGTTGGTCTTCTGGTTTCTGGATGCCTATTTCCTCCGGCAGGAACGGCTGTATAGAAGGCTTTATAACTGGGTAATTCAAAACCGCCTAAGAACGGATGAGTTTCTCTTTGATATGAATGTTCATAGATTCAAGGGTGAGGAGCAATCAAGATTAAGGATAATGTTTTCTATTACTTTGGGATGGTTTTATGGCTCGATATTTGTTCTCACATTGATATATGCGGTCGTTATTCTGGCCTAGGGAGGAAAGGCGGGCCCATTTCAGTTTTCACCCGTAATTGTAACCATGGCTTGCAGCTTATGGCTGTAGCGGCACCCTGTTGAACCCTACGATCTCGAAGTCCCTGTCGAGTGTAAAGGCCTCACGGAGCCTGAGGCTACGCATCAAGGCGAACGATGTAGCGTCCACGTAGCTGAAAGTTTGACCATCGTATGCCTTCAAGATGGCATACGCTTGCCTTTCCAATTCTGGTGTGATGTAACGGACTTCTATCAAGCGTTCAGCTTCTATTCGTCGCATAAACTCCCAGAAGGTTTCAATGCCTTCTGGCCCAAAGGAATACACCATCAGGGTGTAAAGCTCCCCTATGACCAGGTTAGAGGTGACGAGGGGGCGCCCATCCTGCATACATCCGTGGTAAAACTCAGCGCACCGCTGGTGGTCTGGGTCCTTCCTAGAGAGCGTAGCCATCCAGGCGCTGGTGTCGACAAAGCAGGGTTTCATTCGCCCTCCCGTCCTTTCGCTTCCCGGCAGTAGATGATCTCGTTATGGTTTCGAGCGGGAGCATCATGACGTGGGGTTTTGTCCAGCATTCCGATAATACCTAAACCGGGCCGCTCCGATCTGCCGGCTCTTTCGTAAATGACTTTCCGTACGCCCTCGCGCACCAATTGGGCCTTGGAAACATTCAACTCCCGAGACAGTTCATCGAGTTTTCGATTGAGTTCCGGCTCGAGGTAAAACTGCAAACGGTCCATCTTCTTGGGCATTGTAATCACCCCTGAGAATTAACATACTGGCGCATACATTATATCTCAATAATGTATACATCATCAATTAAGGGGAAGGGTTGCAACACCAGGAGAGCGAAAGCAAGGTGATGTGAGGAGAAAGCCGGGCCCAGCTCCTCTGATTGCCGGCCCACGAGAATTACAGGAAATGCTGTGAACGGCAGGGGCCAGGTCATATCTGGGTCTTTTCTGGAGAGGATGTGCCCCGGACTATTGCACTGCCTCGCGAGAGGAATATTCCTATGGCAGCGGGGACGGATGTGAAACCCCGTACACACCTGATGGTCAAATAACGGTGGTCTTGGAAGAAATGATTCACTGTGGCATGACGCGCAGGAAGTGCTCCCATAGGCCACACGGACCCAGACGCTCCTTAGAGTTAAGGGAAAGGTGGGTGCCGCTGGCCATCTGTTGAGTACATGCCGTCATCAGGGGTGCCCGGGTTATCAAGACTGGCGAGGAGTGAGAGCTACGGTGTCGAAGATGCTGAGGTATCTGCAGGATAGGCGGGAGGAGATTATCGCCACCCTACGCCGGGTGGTGGAGATGGAATCACCGTCCACCGACAAGGAGGCTGTGGACAGACTGGCCGCCTGCCTGGCTCGCGAGTTCGCCGCCGTGGGCGGGGATGTGGAGGTCGTCAGGCAGGAGCGTTACGGGGATCACTTGAGGATCTCCTGGGGGCAGGGCGAGGACCAGATCCTGGTGCTGTGCCATATGGACACGGTATGGCCGGTAGGTGAGATCGAACGCCGCCCCTTCCGCATCGAGGACGGCAAGGCCTACGGCCCCGGGGTTTTCGATATGAAGGGCGGCCTCGTGCAGACATTGTTCGCACTGAAAGCCCTGCGGGAGCTGGGACGCTTGCCCAAACACCGGGTGGTCGTCCTTTGCAACAGCGATGAGGAGATAGGCAGCCCGAGCTCCCGTCCCCTGATCGAGGCGGAGGCGAGGCGGAGCAAGTACGTCCTTGTGGCCGAGCCTGCTGTGCCGCCAGACGGTGCCCTGAAAACCTGGCGCAAGGGAGTGGGCTTCTTCAGGCTGGAGATCGAGGGCAAGTCCTCTCACGCCGGCGCGGATCCGGAAAAGGGGGTCAGCGCTGTTGAAGAACTCGCTCACCAGATTCTCTACCTGCACGGGCTGACGGACCGCGAAAAGGGCAGCACGGTCAACGTCGGGGTAGTTGCCGGCGGGACACGGAGCAACGTGGTGGCCGCAAGGGCCGAGGCGGAGATAGACCTCAGGGTGATGAACGAGGCCGAGGCTCAGCGGTTGACCGAGGCCATCCTCAACCTGAAGCCCGTCTTAAGGGGAACGACTCTGCGGGTGACCGGTGGCATGAACCGGCCCCCCATGGAGAGAGTCGCACGGAATGTGGCCCTGTATGAGCGGGCAGTAGAACTCAGCCGCGAGCTCGGACTTACCCTGAAGGAAGCAGGTTCGGGCGGCGGGAGCGACGGCAACTTCACCTCCGCCCTAGGCATTCCGACCCTGGACGGAGTAGGGGCCGTCGGGGACGGCTCCCACGCCATACACGAGCACGTCATCGTGGACACCCTGGTGCCGAGGACTGCCCTGATGGCTCGCTTGATGGAGTGCCTGTAAGATGAGAGGGGTGATAGCCCGTTCACAGTAAGTGCGAGGAGCCCGTTCTTTATGTGGCTGCCGCTATGCCCAGGTCGGACCTGCTGGAGGCTCTCTTCTACCTCGACGGCTGCGCCCGCTGCGGCCGCCCCTCCACGAATGGGTTATTCACGGCCCAGAGCGTGCAGGAGCGGAAGCTCGTTTTCCGTGGTTGAGCTCACGCAAGCGGCGGGGAATTTACCGGGTGAGCACGACAGGGCCTCATCGACGCCACTCCTGCCGAGAGCGGCTGGTAGAGCAACCTCTATGGTAAGGGGTTCCTGGCAGCAGCTCAGCTGGATGCGGTTTGAGCGCTGCAAGCTGCCCACAGCTTCCCCGTGACACTTTGTTATCGGCGGCCACCGTTGACGATGAGACTGCTCCACCGCTGTCCTCGTCGTCGGAGCTCGGCGACCGGGACTTTGGCGTGGTTGTCAGGCGCCGCGCCCTGCAGGGCGCGACAAGCCGACATTAGTTGCCAGGTATTGCTGGGTGGGAAGGGACTTATAGCTGCCCTGAAGCCCCTAATCCCTAGGGTCTAAGTTGTCTCCCGAGTGCCTATAGAGGAGCTTGTCCCAAAGGTGCCACGCTTTACCTGGTTGCCCCTTCTTTCCTTGTACTCACGGTATTTTCGAAGGAACGCAACGCCGTTCTTTATGGGAGAGTAGTATCCTTTCCTAACCATTTCCTTGTGCAGGCGCCTCCCATCTTGGAAGGTGAGAGTGCCCCGGTAAATAAGCTCAAAGAGAATACCTGTCGCTGGCAAGTACATACCCGTGAGCGGAACACATCACTAGGGCTTCGGCCTCGCCCAGGCCGAGATACTTCTCAAGGTCTGCGACCTTAAGAACGAGCTCAGGTTCATCAACACGGACAACCCTAATTTGGCCCCTCTCTCTCAGGGTCTCAAGCTCTCTATCTGATAACCGTTGTTTAGCGATAGCTTCTTCCCAGGCTCTACAAGGACAGTATACTTTTCGTCCGAGGGTTGATAAGAGGTCTATTCGTTCGGTAAGTATAAAGTTGACCAATACCGTGGCATCGAGCACCAACGGTTGTTGCTCGTTAGGGCTCATTTAAAGGGAGATCATCTCCCTCCACCAGGAGTTCTTCCAGTTGAGCTTCCTTGACCATGCGGTCAAACTCGGTCTCACTTATTTCCAGTAATTCTTTGAACTTGGCTCGACTGATATCGCCATTAAGCAAGGCCCGTAGGGCAAGCCTGCGGAAACGCCTGGGGTATATGGGCTGAGGGTCTCCGAACACGATCCTGGCATCATAACCGAGCTCCAGGGCCCGCCTGGCCGGATAGCGTTCCTCGAGTAGCCTATTGAGCTTTCGCTTGTTTATGATCTTAAGATTGTGAAGCCTGTAGGTCATGCTCACATACGAGACGCCGAACAGGATCTGAAGGCGAATGACGTGTTCCACATCGATGCTCCGTATGGCCATCCCCCCTAGGGCCGCGACTATCCCTGGGGGCGGCATCAGGAATTCGGCGGCAAAGGCGTCAGCAGCCCTCTCGACGTCTGGCTTGGGGCCGTCCTCTTTGGTGAGGACCTCCCACCGCACCGTCTGCGTTTGGTCAGAAACCAGATGGTACAGCTCATGGGCTGCGGTAAACGCCTGATGGCCCAAAGTAAACCTGTTGTTTATAAAGATAATTGGGCCAACCTCTGGGACCTTCGCTAAGCAGCCCGAAATTCGTCTGTCCATGGGCCACCTAACCACATCTATGCCGTGCTCCTCCAGGAGTCCGAAGATGTCCCCAATGGGCCCGCTACCTAGTTGCCACTCCCCCCGGAGCGCCTTGGCTCGGTTAATGCCGAGTTGGTAAGGATTCATCGAGACCGTTCCTTTCCTCCAACTTCTTGAGGAAGCGATAGTTCTCACAAAATCTCTCAATTCTCCTGATATCTTGCCGCGAAGAATGTGGGCTGTCGAGGTACTGCCTCAAAGCCTGAAGGAAGCTGGCTCCCTCGGTCCTGCCTTGGTCAGCCGACTTCGGCATCAAGAGGTCTTCAACTGAAACATCATATAGGAGCGCCATGTTGCGCAACTCGAGGCTGTCGACCTTACGTTCACCGCTTTCTATCTTCGAAACCACAGTTCTGTCAACGCCTAGTCGCTCCGCCACTTCAGTTTGCTTCAAGCCTGCCGCCAGCCTCGCCCGCTTCAATCTATCTGCCAAAGTTGCCTGGTCCAACATGATAACGCCCACCTCCTTCCAAAACACATTGTATCACATTGTGCCACCAACTACACATAGATGTGTGCGATTATAGCACGATATCAAGGGCCGTCTGAAGGGACTACTTTCGGATTGAGGATTGCTCACTTCTGGTTATGGCCACAAGGGTATCCCACACGGGGTATAGTCTACGTGGAGAGTAGGAGGGGCTATTCGCTGTTGGGGTCAATTCTCCGGGGTCCTGACGGTGACGGCCTGCTTGATCACGCCCACCTCTTGAATTTTGTCAACGGCCACTTAGGAATGTCCACTTTCGGACAAGAAAAGTAGCCACCCCCGTCTGTTCTT
>SESX01000164.1 GCA_004367365.1 Candidatus Acetocimmeria pyornia | reverse complement strand
GCTGGGCTTCCATGGTCTTTGTACTCTGGGCTCAATACAATTTCATTCTGCCCCATTATCAGGTGGGTACAATCACGGCACACTCCCCTACAGGTTTTCATAATCTCAGGTTGATTTTTTCCGAAATTATATCCAACGGCATGATGTTCTTCACCTTGGGGTTGATCAGTGGCTATATCGCCAACCTGGCTGAAAACCGGCGGCTCAAACTGGCCGAAGCCTACAAACTATTGAAACAGCACAAGGAGAAGGTGTTACAGGCCATCACTGAAACACAGGAAGAGGAACGGAAGCGGATTGCCCGTGAATTACACGACGAGACCGGGCAGTCGCTTACTGTCTTGATTTCCAACCTCCAGGTGCTCGAATCATCACTAACCCCGGAGTCTGGGCACGCCCAACTGAAAAGACAGTTGACTTCACTCCGGAATCTGGCCGAAAATCTTTTTGATGAGGTTCACAACATTATTTTCGATTTGCGGCCTAGTGTCCTTGATGACCTTGGGGTTGTCGCTTCCCTCAAGTGGTACGTCAAAACCTACATCGAGCCTTTGGGGATAAAGACTCGGATTACTGTAGATGGGCAAGACAGGCGCCTGGACGAAAAACGTGAAGTAGCCCTGTACCGTTTCTTGCAAGAGGCGTTGAGTAATATTATTAAACACGCGGAAGCCACCGAGATCGAGATTGCGATAAAGTTTGATCCTGATGTGTTAGGAATCGAAGTTCGTGATAATGGTAAAGGTTTTGAGATCCCTCAAGCAGCCGGTGACGATGTGCGCCATTGGGGAATAATGGGTATGAAGGAAAGGATTGAAATGCTGAAGGGTAAATTCAATATTGAAACACAGCCAAGGAAAGGGACCTGTCTTTTTGTATCAATCCCGATGCATAAGGAAGAAGGGAGTCACAGCTGAGCTGTCCGGGGAGTTTCACTGTGTCATCAAGCAGGGGTACCAAGTTTTAGGAAGAAAATGGGAAAAGATTGCGTACGGTAAAGGCAGGCACTACATAAAAGGCGATCTCCGAAAACCAATCAGCAAGCGGATTTCGGGGGATTCTGCACCGGTGTATAATAAAGACAGAAAAACCCCCGGAGGTCCGCGGAAATGAATTTTTTCGGCAGAAGAAAAAAGAAGGAGAGCTCTGAAAAAGGGTTTAAAGTCTACACTACAAGGTGGACAACAATCTGTGCCGTTAATGATTTCGCCGTCGGCAAGCCCGAGCTGCTGGTCTTGAATGAGTCCAAGGAATCAAGAGCGCGGCAAGGCCCGGTTTATGTCTTGCGTTTGCCGAAGGGATTTAGGGTCTTTGACATGGAGCAGGGCGGTGAATACGAATGCCGGGTTTGGAGAGGAAAGGTCATGATCAGGAGGAGATTACCGAGAGCCAGTGGTAGGGGGTTTCCCGAGTACAGGGTTTACGGTGGTTGATCCATTCGTCCCCGGGGGGAGTGCAGATGGAAGGCTTTTTTCTTTCTTGGGCCACACCCAAGGAAGTAGCGATAGCCTGGTATGTATTTGTGGCTGTCCTCTTGTTGGTTAGCATACCTCTGGTAATTGACCGCGGCTTCTTGAGATTAATTAGGGCACCCTTGGCTGGCTTACTGGTGGTGGTGTCCATGATGGGCTTCTTTTTTCTGACGGCGACCGACATCGGCCTGGCTTGGCCTACCTTAAGCATTAAAGGGGAGACCTCCCCAGAGGTACTGGAAGGTGAGAAGATTTTCTTGAAGTACGGGTGCCCCAACTGTCACCAAGTGGGTGACTTTGGTACCCCGGCTGGGCCTCACTTGACGGGTATCTCCCAAAAGATGGATGCTGGCGCACTGGCGGATTACATTGCCGGTGGGAGTTCCGGGGACTTACACTCTATCATGCCTGACTACAAGCAAATGACACCGGAGGAGCTCCGGCTCCTCATCAAGTTTTTGAGTCGCCTCTAAAAGCCTAACGGTGCGGTGGCACCACGAAGCACGAAAATTGGAAGCGGTATGTTGCAAAGGTTGCACGCCCGGGGTGCTCCGGAACGAGACCGGTTATTCCGCAGCCCCGAAGGGGCGAGGAATAAGAAAGGCGCGTGGAGGAGCAACCCGGGCGAGGCAGGTGGTGGCACTTTCGTAGTAGTGCTCCATGCCGCCATCAATGGCGCCACCACGAAGCATGAAGATCTGGAGCAAGCCGGTTGTTGAAGTCTCCACAAGAGGTACAGACCACCGGTAGGCGCGGGCTTCCTGAGCGGCGGTCAGCGAACAAGGTCAAGAACCGCAGGCGGCGGAGGACCAGCCGCAGCCACCTGTATGAGCCCGGAGGGTGAGTTTGTGGCTGCGGCCCGGAGCCGCCGAGGTTCATTACAATTATACGGTGAGCGTGATGCCCCGAAGGAAGGCCAGCGCCGTCGGGGCATTTTCGTAGAAGTGTTGTTTTCGTTACGGAAGGCAATTGAACAGTTGGGCTAAGTTCATTTACGAGGGTCTTGTAGGCGCTAAGTGCTCATGTCACTTGGCGTTTTTTGTTATTTGGGACATTCATCACCTAGTTCCGATGATGTAGCCTTACTATAATATACGTAAAGACGAGATGGGTGTAACCCAATCTAGGGTGGCAGAGGCATGGAAAGGGGTCCGACTTGGTTTTGTGCGTTGGCTTGTACGCTGGTAGAACACGGAGGCAGAAGATTGGGACAGTGGGCTTTAGCCGTACCACCGTACTGAGGCTCGTTTTTTGGGCCGAGATTGAGAAAACGGGAACAAAGTCTCGATGGGAGTGCGTACCTGAGTGTCCCAGGTACGTAGTGACACTAGGTACATCGAACTAGCAGACACGTGTGTGTGAAACCGGGATCAAAGGGGTCGCAAAGGGTTTTGGGGGTGACAACCATGGGTATCTCTCGCCGGAGGTTTCTTCAGACACTTACCTGGGCCGGTCTTGGTACCGCAGTCTACCCGCTGTTAAGTCGGGTTTCCAAGGTTGAGGCTAAAGGGTGGGCTGCGTCTGGTCTGGATCCTCGGCCTACCGGGACGAAGACACTCACCAAACAGTGGACCATGGTTATCGACCTGAAGAAGTGCGAGGGCTGCGTGATCATCAACAAACCGCCTCAGTGCACTGTTACCTGTAACCAGGGTCACTTTGTTCCGGAAGGACAGGAATGGATTAAAGTTTCCAAGGTCCGTGGGGCAGGTGGTGGCAGCCATTGGATGCCTTTCCCCTGTATGCACTGTCAGAAGGCTCCCTGTGTGGACGTCTGCCCGGTCGGGGCGAGCTATTACACGGAAGAAGGCTTGGTACTCATCGACCAAGACCGCTGTATCGGCTGCCGCGTGTGTATGGCTGCCTGTCCTTATCACCGCCGCTACTTCAACTGGAAGCAACAGAGGCTCACGCCGGAAGCCGCGCTGGCCGAACGCTCTCCTGAGTATCCTGTCCCTGCCTTGAAAGGAACGGTGAGCAAGTGCATGTTTTGCGCCCATAACGTTAGAAAAGGAAAAATACCCATATGTGTTTCAGGATGTCCAATGGGGGCTATTTATTTCGGTGACCTAGAGAGGGACATCATTACCAACGGTATGGAAGTGGTACCCCTGCGGAAGACACTGGCGGAGAACAATGCCTTCCGTTTCAAAGAGGAACTGGGGACCGAACCCAGGGTGTATTACCTGCCTGGTTACGGCCAGGAATTTGGGAGGGAGGCACGTGAATAGCACGGCTGAAAGAAGAGCGGAAATGGAAGCCATTTTGTTGGCTCCCCTGGTCAAACCTTCACGTTTTTATGACCTGGGCATTCTCATCATGGCAATGTTCATTATGTGGGGGTTATATGCCTGGAGCGAACAACTACGGCACGGTCTGATTGTTACCGGTATGCGTGACCAGGTTTTCTGGGGTTTATATATCTCTAATGTCGTGTTTTTTGTCAGTCTCAGCCTGACCGGGACGTTCCTATCCGCCGTGCTTCGCATCACTGGAAACCACTGGCAGGCCCCGGTTACCAGGCTGGCAGAAGTGGTCACCGGTGCGGCCCTGCTGATGGCGGCCACCATGATCCTGGTGGATATGGGGCGGCCGGAGCGGGTATTCTACGTCTTTATTCACGGGCGCTTGCAATCCCCCTTGATTTGGGACGTAATGGCTGTAACCTCCTACCTGGTCGGCAGCATCATCTACCTTTACCTCCCCATGATACCGGATATTGCCATTTGTCGAGACAGGCTCAGCCCCTCGGTCTCCCCCCTGCGCAGGAAGGTTTACGATATCTTGGCCCTGGGCTGGCAGGACAGCGCAAAACAGCAGGAGAGGCTGAATAAGCTCATTAGTATCATGACGGTACTCATCATTCCGGTGGCGGTATCCGTGCACTCTGTTACCGCCTGGATCTTCGCAATGACCTTCCGGCCTGGCTGGGACGTAACCATTCTCGCCCCTTACTTTGTAGCCAGTGCCTTTTTCTCCGGGGTAGCGGCCATTATCATTGCCATGACTGTCTACCGCAAGGTCTTCAAACTGGAAAAGTATATCACTTGGGAACATTACAGGAAGCTCGGGTGGCTGCTCCTGGCCCTGCTCCTGGTATACGCGTACTTTTCTTTCGCCGAACTGCTGCCCGGGGCATACAAGCTGGCGACACATGAAAGGGAACTCCTGAACCTCCTCTTGACCGGCCAGCAGGCCTTTCTTTTCTGGGTTTCTCTTTTGGGCAGTATCGTGGTCCCGGCTGTTCTCATCTGCTGGCGGAGGACCCGGACAGTGGCGGGCCTAACGGTTGCTTCCGTCCTGATTACCGTGACCCTCTGGATCAAGAAGAGTTATCTCCTTATTGTACCGACCCTGCAGGTTTCCCTGATGCCTTTTGACGCGCCGGGGCGATATCACCCTACCTGGGTGGAGTGGTCACTGAGCCTGGCCGCTATAGCTGGTTTCATGCTTATGGTTGCCCTCTTCTTCCGTTTCTTCCCAGTGATAGCCATCTGGGAGACTAGCCGTGCGGCCGGTGAGGGCGGGTGACAACGGAAGCGAGCGGGGAAGCAACCGGTGTGCGACGGTAGATTGTTCTGGAAGGAGGGACCGGTCCAATGACTTCAGCGCGAAAGGAGCGAAGATTGGGTAAGGGGAGACTGGTGGAAGTGGCGGTTCTTATCCTGGCCGTCGGTTTCATGAACCTAGTCCGGGCTGACCAGGCCCTGGCCAATGCCAAGTTATTCCAACAAATACCGGAAGGGTTTGAAAAGAACTGTAACTTGTGTCACGTTCAGCCCCCGGCCCTGAATGAGTTTGGGAAGGAATTTGAGGCAAATGGCTTCAAGTTCCCTCCCCTACAGACCGAAGAGGAAAAGGTATTGGCCGAAGAAATTCAGGAAACGGGGACAGTTCAGGAACCTCTTGGCCAGGAAACAGGCGGGACAGCGGACGGCAAAGAACCGGTTGAGAAGCTCGGTGAAACGGAAATCCCGGTTTTTCAAGGAAGGGAAACCGTGGGAGAGGTGGCCGGCGGTGAAGTAAAGGCACCGGAAAAGCAGCAGGAACAGGCGCCCCAGGTGGAGTTGATTCTGCCCGGCCAGGCAACAAGGGGGGAGAAAATCTCGCTGCAGGCCCGGGTTACCCTTGGAGGTGAACCGGTGAAGGGGAAGGAGGTGCAGTTCTTCGAGGAGACAGACTTGTTTGGCAGAGCTGAAATGAAGCTGGGTGAGGCATCAACAGACGCACTGGGTTTGGCCGTGATCAGCTACTGGCCGAGGGCGGCGGAGGAAGTCTGGTTAGTTGCCCGGGTTTCCGGGGATGGCCAAACCGAAGCGGCGGAGACGAGGGCTTCCCTAGCGTTAATCGGCTCGGGTCCCCTTGTGGAAAAGCCGGAGGGTTTGGAAGTACCTTTTCTGGGTGCTTGGGCGGTTCTTCTCGCGCTGGTTCTGGTTTGGGGGACATATGGTTACGTTGTCTACAGTATGATGCAGATCCGCCGGCTTGGCGAGGTCGTGGAAGAGGTGAGAGTGGAAGAGGAGAAGAAGATAACCGCCTAAAACCACCAGAACCTCCCTCAACACGGGATGACCGGGCCCCAAGGAGCTACTTCATAGATCTGGTTGTACTACATATGTTGTGGTATAATCACTACA
>SESX01000163.1 GCA_004367365.1 Candidatus Acetocimmeria pyornia | reverse complement strand
TATATCAAAAGGAGGATGAAATTTTCTTGGACTAAAGCCACCGCCTCCGGCGGTTTAGTTCAACTTATAAATTTACGAACTGTTAGGTTCGTAAATACCGCCAATTTAAGTATGTTACACGAAGTATTTCGTGAAATCCGTCTATAGAAGCCCGTTTCAATGGTAATTCGAGCCATAGTATGCTCCTTTTTGGCTGTACTCGGAGAATGGCCCTAATCTTCCTAAGTTTGCCAATTTCTTTACTTTTTCTACATAAATTATTAAACTCCTGCAAAATTTATCATCATTATCCATTAATTCCCTTGCCGGTGGAGCGGAACGTTTGTCTTCCATTTTCCGTGCCGCTCCCGCCATGAGGATATTATGGTTGACCTATAATGACCCCAAGGAGGGGTAGACACTGACCTAACGGAGGAAAGACGTCCGCTCATCCCGAAATGTTAGGTCAGGAGGCTTGTGAAGGATGAGCAACATCAAAACACCTAACAAACATAAGCGCTGGACCGCCCAGGCCAAAATGGAAATTGTCCTGGAGGGTCTGAAGGGTCAGGAAACCGTGGTGGCCGAGCTTTGTAGAAGAGTAGGTATAAGCCAATCGATGTATTACGAGTGGAAAGAGAATTTCACCAAGCACGGCCTTGAAGGTTTGAAGCATGGCGGCAAACCCGCCAAAAAAAGGCCATGGAGGACAAACTTCGACGAGCCCAACGTACCATTGGGCGGCTAACATAGGTGTTCAAAGTTATTTGCTCAAAGCGGCTACTCTGTCTTTTTCAGCATAGAACAAATTTTCTGCTATTTGTAGAAAAGGGACTTGACCAGACTTTCATCCCGTTGAAAAAGTTGGTGCAAAATTTCCCCGTCTATGGTAAGTTGGTATTGGGCCATCGTTCATCCCTCCAGTTTGGTTTTTGTTGGTCTAAATACCCATTTACCAGAGAGACGGTAGCCCTTCCTTCGTTTAAGCCACTAATTTTACACCATCATACCGGACATGACTCGGTATAAACGTAATATTAACCTCTTATTGCCTTTCCCTAAATCGAATTTTTAATGTTAAGATGAAATAAAGGGTGTCCACCGTAAATACAAGTAATGTTATCTTCCAAAGTGTTCAAATACTAAAGGCTTTTTGATAATGCGGTCAACTTCTATAGTCGCAGTGATAAAGGTGTACTTCTGGCCACATTTTTCGGTTAATGGCTCGCCTCAGTTCAACAGCAAGCCCAGCAGAACCAGCATAGAAGAGATGGATTTCATCATATCGATGCTGTTGATGGAGTCGCTCAACCTCACTTTTAAAATAGTTTCTTACACTGTCTACATGATATGGTTATCCCTAAGAAATCGCAGTTATCTATTGAAACCCGCGTCTATATCATCACAGTAATCCTTGGTACTTGGCACGTAGAGAACCCAGTCTGCTGTATTACCATTGTACTGAAAAACCTGTAGAGGATTGGTATCCGTGATTGAGTTTCCTAAGTGGATAAGTAGTGGTATTTGCGACAAGGGAAAAACATTGAATAGGGTTCCCTCATATCTCTGTAACAATTCCATTGCTTCCTTGTATACTTCAATATTCTTTTTCTTAACGGCTACCCAATCTGCCACCCCTGTTAGCATGTTGATGGTAATAGTTTTTCCGGCACCATTGAAGGCCGAGTTACAATGCGAAAATGCGATGACATTGGAATAAGCCGTATTATTGGGCTCTGGGCGCGTTCATACCAGCCGATAGCAATCGACCTTAAAAAGCAATTGGGCAGTCTCGTCCACGCATAGCCGTACCAGCGTACCAGCAGTCAATCGCCGAAACCGAATCCAAGGAGTCAACAACGCCAGGCAGGACCTTAGTCAGATTGGCACGGAACAATTTCGGCGGACTTAAGACAAACCACAGTCCTCCTATTCGGAGTCAACAGCAAGCCCTGGAGCAAATCCGGATCAAGTTAGCATGACTTACTACACATGTATGTGGTCCTTTGGTCTGGCCCGTTAGGTTATCGACCATAATCTATAAACGCACAACACACGTCGTAGGTCCACGAGTTCTCGTTGCCTACACCCCACGACTTCTGGCATCCACCTTGTCTCGTCGCGCACGTGGATGGTTAGGGTAAAGGGGAAGATCCCGCCTCGGCTCATAAAGTAGCGCCGCTTCTTCTCCTCAAACTCGTAGTTGCGAGCTTAGCTATTCTTACGCCTCCCAAGCAAAACCGGATTGCCTAGCTTATGTACGGGCGATGAAATGGTCCAATCCCTCGCAACGTTTAACGCTCATCTTCACTTCTGGCAGTTTTGGGCACCAACAACAGGACTGGCTAATGCACTTGCCGCCATCTAGCCTCTGCTTCGCGCTGCAAGCGCGCCAGTACCGTGTCTACGCGGAGCTTGCTTTTCCGTACCTTCATGCTGTCCGCCAGGCGGTTAGCGGCGTCGATGGCCGTCCAGGCCAGGATGCGCGGCACTAACAAGTGGGCTTTGTCACCGACACTGGGCACCTGGCAATCAAAAAGCAACTCTCCAGTGACTGGCCTAAGGGCTTCCGCCGGAAGGTCGTTTACCAGAATTTGTTCTCGCTGCTCAAATAGCGATTTGACTTCGCGTAAAACCGGCCAAAAAAGCACTCCCTCCCCGGCAAACCGTGCCCTGATATCAAGAAGGCTGCGGATCACCAGGAAGTTGAGCATCTCCTGCGCCCGAGCAGCGCGTATGTTCTCGCGCTCGATTCGATCTGCCGCAAGGTAAGGATGAAACTCCTCCCGGGCCATCTGCTCAAGTTTTTCTCGTAACGGCCCTACCTCCGCTTCTGTCAGGGAATCTGACTCTGCCAGATGCAGCTCTTTCAGATCGCTCCACCCCCGGATGAGTCGAACCTCGCAAGTACCACCGGCTCCGCGACAGGCCACCGCATAACCCACCATCTCAACACCATCCATGCCAGGAACCGGCACAGCGATCCGCCGTACGCACGCGGGAAGTTCGAGCTTACCTAACTGTTCCAAGACGGCGTCGAAGAACGGATCGCCATACGAAGCAAAATGCACACGAGTTCCACCATCAGCAAGACCTTCCTCGTAAAGCTCGCGTGAGACGGTAAGGACTGCTCCATCCGGCACACCATCGATGCCGGACAGGGTCAGCGTTGGCTTCGCGGGTTCTGTCGAAACGACACACCCCAAATCGCGCAAATACCGCGATCCGCTCAGTGCTTCCCATATCGCCGACAGGTTCACCGGCACGCGCCACCGCTCATCCGAACGAGCCATCCGCATGTAAATCTCGTAAAGTTCCTCCGGTTGGATCTCCATACTTTCCGTGCGTTTGCGCTGAACCTCGATCCTTTCCAGTGCACGGGCCTCCAGTTCCTCGGGGCTCAGCGTTCCTTCGGCCAGTTGCCGAAAGTCCTCTGGTTCCACCGGAAGCAGCGAGATCTGCTGTGTACCGATGATCATGTTTGCATCAGCCAGACGGGACAGTAGACGCCCGTACACGATCTCCTCTGCGCTATCGGCATAGCAGAGATTAAGGACGTAGATGTCCTTGTGTTTCTGTCCGATACGGTCAATACGTCCGATCCGCTGCTCAACTTTCATTGGGTTCCACCCGAGATCGAAGTTAACCAGCAGGTCGGCAGTCTGCAGGTTGAGACCTTCTGCTGCTGCGTCCGTGCACACAAGGACATCGATCTCGCCGCGCAGGAACCGCTCCTTCACCTCTTCGCGGTCCACGCTGATCATTTGGCCCGTATGAGGGTTGAAATACTCGGCTCCCTGCCCCGAGTAGGTGCCAACCAGCATCCGTGGGTCGACCTGGTGCAGCCGGGTAACGATATCCTTGAGCGTATCGTAGAAACGGGTAAATATGACAGTCTGCCGGATGCGCCCGGTTTGCGGGTCCCGGCGTTGGTTAAGCTTTTGAAGAAGCACCTGCATCTTCGACGGGGGCCCAGTGAGATCAGCCATGCCATCGATCATAGTCTTGAGACGGCTTCGCTCCCACTCAAGGTCAGCCGTAGTCCGGTTTCTTAGCAGGGACTCAACGGCTACTAAATCGTCTTCGTCCTCACCTTCAAAGACCAAGTCTTGTAATGATGACCCCCCCGATCCGGGCTCATCTGCTTCCTGAACGACCTGGTGCCGGAGCGTGGCTTCTACCTTGCGCAGGCGTCGCCGCAAAGTCTCGCGGAGCGCATAGAGACTGGACGCAAACCGAAGCCGCAAGAAGCTCAGCAGAAAGCTCACCATTTGCCGTGTCTGATGGTTTCCGTGTGTGCGGATTTGCTTTGCAAGACCCTTGCAATATTCCTCCAGCTGATCGTAGATACGCCGCTCCAACGGCGTAAATACGATTCGGGGCATAGATAAGATGTGGCGCTGGGCGAGGTTTTGCTGTAGTTGCCCGTTATCGCGGTAGATTTCCAGTAGCCGCCGGGTATGTCGCAACATCACCCGCGAAAGCGGCGACACACTGAAAATCAAGCGATACATTAATTTGCGGTCTCTGCCCCTGGGAATCCGCCCGTACTCAAGCCATTGCCGTACCGTTGCCCGGATGCGACCGTCAATAACGCTCTCCTTGATAAAGCGCCAAAGCATTGGATCCTGCATTTGGACCGCCCGCACAGCGCGCCGGAGAAACTCCCATTCCTGTTCGCCGGGCTCTTGTCCATGCACAAGCTTGCCAAGGATCTCGTAGTATTGCAACGTCAGTGTTGGATCGAACTGGAACGCGCCCGCGCGATTTGTCAGCGACAGCAGGTCGCACGCTTCCACAGGGTTGAGCTGCATCGGTGTAGCGGTAGCCAGCCACAGGCTGCGCGCCTGTTTTCGCAAGTAATCACGAATGGCCGTGTAGAGATGTCCGAAGTCCGGATGCGCCTCGGGGCCACCCGTGGGATTCCGCCGCCGGACCGCGTGCGCCTCATCTACCAGAGCAATGTCGAATGGCTCCGCGCTCATGAGAGCTGCTGCTCGCTCGCGGCGGGCGAGCAGCCCCGTCGACACAATGACCAGGTCCGGCTCGTAGATTGAGGTCGCCGCCCGAATTTCCTCGACAGGAAAGATGTACTCATGAGAGGTCTCCGGCGCGGTGCGAACCCGGCCGAAAGAAAGCAACACCTTCGACGCCATTTGACGATGCCACTGCCGAGTCAGACTTGCCGGCGCGGCAATGAGGATGCGCTTCACCAGGCCCGACAGATATAGGGAACGAAACGCGAGCCCTGCCTCGATGGTCTTCCCGAGACCGACCTCGTCGCATAACAGGTATGAGTATGGCCATGTTTCAATCAGTCTGCGTACAACGATGGCTTGGTGCGGCCACGGCGCGACAGGCGCAGTCTCCATACCGACGAACCGGCCGCCTGGCATTTTCGGCGCGTCGCGCAGGACAGCGAACCGCAGCCGCTCCATCGCCGAAGGCGGTTCGAGCACCCTGGGTGCGGCACTCGTACCGTCAATCTCCACCGGACGGTCAATTCCCTCCGCAATCCGGATTAGGCGCCGCTGGACTGCTTCCGGCAGGGTAATTACCGGCATGTGGGGGACCCGGCCCATCCACAGGTTCTCAAAGGCCTCTGTGGCTTCGTCGACCCGCCGGCGGTCCGTCTCTCCCCACCAATCGCAGTGGATATCAATATTCTCGGCGTTAAGGATAAGTGCCGTTTTCGACTCGTTGAGCGTGCCTGCCCCGTACAGACGGTTTCCGAATTCATCGTGCAAGACGAACCACTTTTCATGCACATAGCCGTCATCCACCGCATCGAAAGGGAGTGGCTCGCCGGTCTCTCTGTGGACCCGGAAGGCCACGCGAACCTCTAGATATCCATGCGCCACCATCCAGGCGAGAAGCGTTACGCCGTTTCGTACGCCATCCGGCCATGACTCAGGCCGGTCGAGCTCACCATTCAACCTCGCCGCCAGCCGCTGCAAGTCCCCGGCCAAGATGGCCCTCACGTCGCCGGGTTCCAGGTCAGCGCCAACAATGAGGCGCATCTTGCCCTGTCGGCCGACAAAAGCAGAGAATCCCTGCGAAGCGGCCGCTAAGGAGGACGAGCGGAAGTATCCGGCCACGCGGTCGTACCGCACTGCAAGGCGAAGGGCAGGAACGTAAA
>SESX01000162.1 GCA_004367365.1 Candidatus Acetocimmeria pyornia | reverse complement strand
ATCTCTCCTCGACTGCCTTGATCTGTTGCTCGCGCCACTTGGCCTCGAATTCCTCAGGGGTGAGGTACCCCAACGCGGAGTGGATGCGTTTTCTCTGGTACACATCTTCAATGAAGTCTGCTATCCGCGCCAGGGCATCCGAAAAACCCTCACACTCGGATAAGTACACCTCCTCCTTGATGGTTTGAGCTAGCCGCTCCGCATGCCCATTCTGAGCAGGCCTTGCTACCTCGGCCATGCTGATGTTGATCTAATTGCTTATATCTGCCATTATATTAGGTAGAGAATCAACCTGGAGGGGGCAAATATGTTCCGAAGGTAGAGTTTTACCGGCGCAGGTGGGTAGTATCCCGTCAAGTGTGTCTGCCTAGGAAGCGTGGTAGCCTTCCCGAAGAAGAGTGACTGGTATAAAGGAGGGAGGGCCACCATGCAGGAAAGTACCCGCAGGGAGATCGCAGAAAGGCTCGGACAGAAGGCGAAGGAGCTGGTGAAAGGTATGGTGGAGAAGCTCATGCTCGAGGAACGTGCGATGTACCTCGAGCAGCATCCCACCAAGGGAAATGGTTATTACACCCGCGACCTCCTCACCCTGTTTGGTCCTTTGGAGGAGCTGCGGGTTCCTCGGGTGAGAGTTTCATCCCAAGATCCTGCCCGGGCGGCGGCGTACCAGCATCGAGCTGTCGGAGGCCATACTGGCGCTGTACGCCTCTGGGGCCAGCACCAGGGCCATCTCCCGGTTCTTGGAGACGGTGTATGGGGCGTTCTACTCCCCCCAGAGTATCTCCCGTCTCACCAGTGTGGTGGAAGTAGTGCGGTGTAAATGTCAACCTGGAACGTATCTTCCGTAACGGGGTACGGACCTTGAAAAGGCATAGCACATCCTTCCCGTCGGCAATTGTTCGTTTTTGCCCGGGGCTCTGTTGGGGCATCTATATGGTGATGCTGATGCTTTAGGGAAGCGTCACCTCGCTCTCGGGTGGGATGTAGGGGTTATTGTCGCGCAGCAGGGCGAAAACAAGCCGCACCAGTTTCCGAGGCGTCAGGACGACAGCTCGTTTGTGGTGATGTCGGGTAGCCTCGCGGTACTTCCGCCAGTAGTAGTTGCTGTAGTTAGGGTCCCGCATCCGGACGCTATTGGCGGCCTCACAGAGGTAGTACCGGAGGTAGGCATTACCGGTTCGGGTGAGGGGCTGGTCCTCACCCTCGAACTCCCCGGACTGGCGTTTCCGCCAGGTGAGACCAGCGAACTTGGCCAGGGAGTCATCGTCGGGGAAGTTCCGGATGTTGCCAATCTCTGCGATGATGCCGGCGGTATAGACTGGCCCCATGCCAGGAATGGAGAGAAGTGGGTTGTCAAGGCCGCTCATCTCGCGGTCGATGGCTTTCTCGGTCTCCCGGATCTCTCGCTCCAACTGCCGGATGATCTGCAAGGTCGAGGTGAGGATACGGTTGACGGCATCGTGGAGCTTGCCGGGGAGCCGGTAGGAGTGCTTGATGATGGTCTTGAGCTGACGGGCCAGTTCATCAGGATGTCGGAACTTATTGCGGCTTTTCTCAGCGAGAAACCGGGCTAGTTCCTCGATGGGAGTGGCTGCGACCTCGTCTGGGGTCCGATATTCCAGTAGGAAGGCCGACCCAGCCACTCCCGTGGGGTCGCTGAAGGGAGACTCCTGGGCCATTCGGCTGGCTCTGAGGAAGAGATACGACAGGAAGTGGTTCTCCTGTCGGGTCAGATCCTTGGCCAGGTGATAGCGGTGGCGTGTGAGTCTCTGGAGCGGCATGTAGCGTTCATCCGGATCGAACGGCACCGGGAGGCGACCAAAGCGGAGTCGCTCGGCGATGACCCAGGCGTCCGCCCAGTCCGTCTTGGGCAGGTCCGGGTAGGCTTTCTTGAAGCCACGGACTACTCGGGGGTTGAAAAGATAGACTTTGGGATCGAAGGGCACGAGCTCTGTGGCCTGGCTGAGATAAAGAGCCAGGTGCCAGCCATAGAACGATGTGGCCTCCAGGCCGAAGCGGACGCGATCCAGCTGATGCTTCGTGGCCAGGTGCACGGTTTTTCCACCAGGTGGACCGCCCCGCTGGCGTCGTTGGGGAAGCGGAGCTTGAGAGGGAACGTGCGCTCTTGGTCATCGACGAAACGGGCCTTGTTCTCCTTGAACGCTATATCGACCCCGACGAAGAGGTGTTTGCCAATCGAGACACCTCCTTGGAGAGGAATGGAGGCTCGGATGGTCTTGGGGTTCCCAGTCGCCCTGGCGTCAAGCCGACAGCCTAGTATCAGAGCTTGTCCGGCCACCGGGGATGCGTCCCGGTGCTGCTGCCCACCGGCCCGGAGGCCGTGGCTTCAGAGTGCGGTCAGCGGTCTTTCGCCAGGGGTGGGGGCGCTTACTTCCGCGGCGGTCTACCCGCAGGGAGGGAAAGCGCTTCCCCAAACCGACCTCACGGTTCAATTCGACTGGGAACCCTCAAAACCATTGCCTTTTGGGTGTGGCTACACAACTACCATACTAGGGGAGGTACAGGCGTGGCGGAACCGTCCTTTGGACGAGGAGTACTATGTCATTTACCTGGACAGCACCTTTGTTTCCATCCGGCGGGGAAAGACGGCCAAAGAGCCGGTGTACGTAGCTTTGGGCGTCAAACCGGATGGAAGGAGGGAGATCCTGGGGTTCTGGGTATTTGGGTCAGAGGGAGAGACTTCTCGGAACTGGGAGCAGGTATTGCGGGAGCTTCGCGAACGGGGTGTGCGCAAGGTACGGCTTTTCGTGACCGATGACCTCCCTGGGATAGAAGAAGCGATAAGGCGGGTATTTCCTGGGGCGGAGTGGCAGTTGTGTGTGTTGCACGCAGTTCGCGGGAGTCTTGCCCAGGTGAGTAAGAAGGACCGGGAGGAGCTGGCCCAAGACCTCAAGGCCATCTACCGGGCTGAGAGTCGCAGCAAAGCCGAGCAAGCCCTTCGTGCACTCAGAGAACGTTGGGGTGAGCGCTATCCGAAACTGGTATGGGAAAGGAAGGCGGAGGCGCTCCTTCGGTTTCTTGACCATCCCAAGGAGCTCAGACCATATCTATATACCACCAACCAGCTGGAGAGGCTGATGAAGGAAGTGAAGAGGAGAACCAGGGTGGTGGGGGTATTCTGTGGTGAGACGGCGGTGGAGAAGCTCCTGTAGCTGGTACTCTCAGGCCTCAACGAGAGGCTACGCACACGCCGGCTGAAGGGCTTCGCTGAAGCAGCCATGGGAACCAGACACACTAAATGAGACACTACGGGCAGGTGCAGGCCGTGGAGGCTCGGATGAGGGAATTGCTGGATAAGCTACCCGAGGCGAAGTTACTGATGAGCATCCCAACAAATGCCTACTGCCTTTTGTGGGGAGATCTGAGACTATGAAAACGAGCAAACGAATATGTTTCTTTGCACAAGTGAGGGATCGCTCGTTATTGGAACTTGTTCAATGGTATAAAAATGACCTACGAATTCTAAAGGAATTGGGTCATGAAGTCGCTGTTGCTACCCGTTTCAGGGAAATTCCCTGGAACTACGATTTGTACTTCTCTTGGTGGGCTACAACCAGCATCTTTCCCCTGATTAAGGCCACCGTATTCCATAAACCTCTGATAGTAGTTGCGGGAGGCAGTGAAGTGGTGCACCTCGCAGAGGAGCCTACAGCGGCCGCATTCCGCAATAAGCCTCTCTTTGTACAAGCCGCAGTGCGCCTGTGTCTGAGGCACGCTACCAGGGTTCTCTGTGTTTCACAAAATATAAAACACGAGGTTGACGCGTTGGGCGCAACGCATTCAATGGTAGTTTATCATGGAATAGATACTGATACGTATAAACCGCAGATACGGCAAAAAGACAACATAATTTTCACAATATCCCATGTCACTCACAACCACATAAAACGGAAACGATTGCTAGAAATAATAGAAGCTGCTAAAATAGTGCTTTCGAAGTTTCCGGATTATCGGTTTGTTATCGCCGGCGCAGCTACCCCTGCTATAGACACGTTAGCAGCACGAATCAGGCAAATTGGGGTCACGCGTAATGTCATCATCGTCGAACGGATGACCGAGCGTGAGAAATTAGACACTTTTGCCAAGAGTAAAGTCTACCTGCAACCTACTTTACATGAGGGGTTTGGAGTGTCAATTGCAGAAGCTATGAGCTGCGGAGTCCCCGTGGTAACTAGTAGAGTAGCAGCGGTGCCGGAGGTTGTAGGGGATTGCGGACTGTATGTCGATCCTTACGATGTGGAAGATATAGCGGCGAAGGTCATTATGCTATTAGAGGATGAGGGTCTTAGAAAGGACTTGAGCGTCAGGGGTCGGCGAAGGATTGTTGAACGGTTTTCTTATGAAAAAAGGAAGGAGACATTATCCCGCCTTATTCAGGAATTGGTAGACACGCATGTTGGGGCATGAGCAACCTACGATATCGAAAGGTATCATGAGCAGCTGTGTGTACAACGATGGACATGAAAAGGCAGGCTGGGGCTGCCAAGCTACAGTAGTAGGATGCAAATCCGTGACGGCGAGACTTGCCCTAAAGAGAAGTTGAAACTCGACAGATGCCAAAAAACCCCGATGCGTCGCGGTCATGAAAGCTTTGCGGGCTAGTGCTTCTGTAACGCCCTGGGCTTGGGCAGAAGCGACTTCACTCCCAAGTGATCGAGGAACAGCTGCTGCTGAGGGTCCGGTTCGGTGACGACATCAAAGGTGACTCCTTCCACCTGTACGGTGTTGAGCTGAAGACCTTCCAGGCGGTAAAGCACGTGCTGGAAACTCTGATAAGTATCCGGCTGCTGTTCCTTGAGGGGCGTCAGGGCCCGTTCCATGTGCCAGATGACGTAATAGGCCAGCATGCACAAAAACGCGTGGGCTCGGACTCTGTCCGCCAGGCGGTGGTAGATGGGCAGCGACTTGTAGCCTTCAACCACCCCTTGGGAGGACATCCTCTGGGGATCGGCAGTGGTCTCCACCACGTAGATCCCGTCCAGGGCCGCTTCCTGGGCCAGGGTATCCTCCCTGATGGCAAACTCAAAGTACCCCGGGCCGATCCAGAACTCAAAGTGCTTTTCTACCTTGAACTTGTTTATCACCTTGCCCACGGCCAGGGCTATCTTTTGTTCATCCTTCAGCCTGCCCCGGGATACCCGCTCTTTTATCCTTGATAGCATTATCTTGGTGGCCTCAAGCAGTTCCTCACGCTTCCTCCTCCGCTCCTCGGCTACTTGCCAGTTGCGGCAGACTACCAGACGCCGGTCGGGATGGTCGGGATCTTGAATCTCCGCTAAGCTGTCTTCGTCAAACAGGGACAGCTGAAGTACCCCCTGCCGGTGGAGCTTCCTTATCCTGGGCGCCCTCAGGGCGGTGAGCACCTCTATGGCTACCGGACAGCCCTCCTGGTTGGTCAAAAGCCCCCACACTATCTGCTTCTTGCCTCTCTTTCGGTCCCGATTGTAGCCAGAGGCAGAATGTCTATTCCGGTGAAATCGACCACGTGTTCCGGTCCAATCCGGCCAGCGATTCCGGCCAAAACCGGCCAAGCGTTCCGGACGAAATCGGCCACCTGTTCCGGTCATGACGAGCGCCCCATCCGGAGCAAAGCGACGCCGGTTTTGAGTTTAATCTTCGGGTTGGTTTGACATGCGTTCCGGAATCACCTTCCGCATTGACTCCCCTTTCAGCAAGATTTTGTAGCTGGAGTGGACGTCAAATAACACCAGGGATCCGTCACCAAGATGCCGCCGCGCCAGCTTCTTTTCAATGCACTGCTGCCTTGAAAGCAGCTCGTCCATGGCCTGATACAGCATTTGCACAGAAACATCCGCCGCTCCCGGCAACCACTCGGGTAGACTGGTCCCCTGCCACCATTTCACCGCGAACCGCTTGGAGCACGTCCATAGCACCCGCCCAATGATCATCCCTAGTACCCGGTCCTGCCACGGCTCTCTTCTGCTGCCCAGCAGCCGGGGGAGATCCAGCTTCCGCATCATCTGCCAGACTGCCCACACTGCACCGTGCATCCGAGAGTGCACAATCCTGAATGCTGCCCGAGCGGGCACAAAGACCTTGTAGTGGCCCCCTAAATCTGGACAGCCTGAGGTGCGGCCTTAGAGAAACGAACCATCTCT
>SESX01000161.1 GCA_004367365.1 Candidatus Acetocimmeria pyornia | reverse complement strand
GAACTGCCTGCATTCTCCCATCACACCTGGGAATAATAGAGGTAAAATATGGCTAGAATAATTGATTGATGGGGAAAGGGGTTTTCTGTCGTACTGGTCAGGAGAGAAATGGTAGCCGGCATGCCGAGACGAGACCCGGCTGGTGTTGACACGGTTCTCAAATTATGATACATTTGTATAGCGTGACACCCGAAGATGCCAATATAGTTCCAACTACTGCAAACTAGTTGTATCACCAGCCGGAGGGTTTCAAATGCGGCAGATTATTACCCTGGCATGCACTGAATGCAAGCAAAGGAACTATACGACTACCAAGAACAAAAGAAACGATCCGAATCGAGTCGAGATGAAAAAGTACTGCAAGTTCTGCAACTCCCACACTCTGCATAAGGAAACGAGATAGGTTTTGCAGGCCCGTAGCTCGAATTGGTAGAGCACCGGACTCCAAATCCGGGTGTTGGGGGTTCGAGTCCCTCCGGGCCTGCCATTTAAATTTAGCCATTTAAATTTAGCCAGGGACCTAGTGGGGCCGAAGGAAGTGGTTACGTGAGAGGCTGGGTAGGTAAAGCGATAAAGTTTCTTCGAGAAGTAAGGTCGGAGCTGCGTAAGGTTGTTTGGCCTACCCGGAGGGAGACAGTTGTTTTCACGTCGGTGGTGGTAGGCATGGTAGTTGTGATGGCGGCCCTGTTCTATGTAGTTGATACGATCCTTACGGGGATTTTGAAGACCATCATCGACATCTAGTGAGTACAGGGGCTTAAGCCGTACGCAGAGGGGGGAGAGGGGACTCCATTGGGGGTCCCTTATATCATGGAAAAGAAATGGTATGTCATCCATACTTATTCTGGATATGAGAACAAGGTTAAGGCTAACCTGGAGAAGCGTGTTGAATCCATGGGCATGGAGAATAAGATCTTTCGGGTCCTTGTCCCCACTGAAGAAGAAGTCGAGATCAAGGACGGTAAGCGAAAGATCAACAAGAAAAAAATCTTCCCCGGCTACGTGATGGTGGAAATGATTATGACAGATGATTCCTGGTACGTGGTTCGCAATACGCCGGGGGTCACCGGGTTTGTTGGTTCCGGTTCGAGACCAACGCCCCTTCAACCCTCTGAGGTTCGTCAAATTATCAGGCAGATGGGCTTTGAGGAACCCAAGCCCAAGATTCGTTTTGAAAAGGGACAGAGCGTCAGGGTCAACAGTGGTCCATTCACCGGCTTTATCGGAGTTATTGATGAGGTCGATGCAGACAGGGGGAAGCTCAAGGTCTACGTTTCCATGTTTGGGCGGGATACCCCGGTTGAAGTTGATTTTGGCCAGGTGGAGGAGTTATAAGGAGGTAACATCATGGCAAAAAAGGTTATCGGACTGATCAAGCTGCAGATACCTGCCGGCAAAGCGACCCCAGCCCCACCGGTTGGGCCGGCACTGGGCCAGCACGGGGTAAATATTATGGCTTTTTGTAAAGAGTTTAACGATAAAACCGCGGGACAGGCGGGCCTGATTATCCCGGTGGAGATTACCGTTTATGAGGACAGGTCCTTCTCATTCATATGCAAAACCCCTCCGGCGGCAGTCCTGCTCAAGAAGGCAGCTGGTATTGAGACAGCGTCAGGGGAACCAAACGTGAAAAAGGTTGGCAGGGTACCCAGGTCCAAAGTTAAAGAAATCGCAGAGCTGAAGATGCCTGACCTGAACGCCAATGACCTGGAAGCCGCCATGAGGATTATCGAGGGGACGGCCCGGAGCATGGGGATTGAGATCGAGGATTGAAAAAGGGATGTGAGCTGTGGGAGGTTTCCGGTGCGCAAACCGGCCGGGGCCGTTAACTACCACTTAAGGAGGTAAAGTGATGAGGCGGGGAAAAAAATACCTGGATGCGAGAAAAAAGGTTGATCGAACCAAGTTGTATGATTCTCTCGAGGCCATTAAACTGGTCAAGAAAATATCTTCGGCTTCCTTTGACGAAACCGTTGAAGTTGCGGTTCGGCTGGGTGTCGACCCCAAACACGCGGACCAAATGGTGCGGGGTACAGTAACCCTTCCCCATGGCACCGGAAGGTCCGTCCGGGTACTGGTATTTGCCAAGGGCGAAAAAGCCAAGGAAGCGGAAGCAGCAGGGGCTGATTATGTTGGGGCTGAAGACCTGGCCCAAAAGATCCAGGGGGGCTGGCTGGACTTTGATGTGGCGGTGGCTACCCCGGACGTGATGAGTGTGGTTGGAAAGTTGGGCCGCATTCTCGGGCCGAAAGGGCTGATGCCGAATCCTAAGTCAGGAACTGTCACCTTCGAGTTGGACCAGGTGGTGCGGGAGATTAAGGCCGGGAAGATCGAGTACCGGACAGACAAGGCAGGCATCGTTCATGCTCCCATCGGAAAGGTGTCCTTCGAAACCGAAAAACTGGTTGAAAACTTCCAGACGCTGATCGATGCCCTGATCCGTGCCAAGCCCGCGGCAGCCAAGGGCCAGTACCTGAGGAGTGTCACTGTCTCTTCTACCATGGGCCCTGGGGTGAAGATTAACCCTCAGCGTGTATTGGAGGTAAGGGAAAAGACGGCCTGACAGAGCTCAAAGATGGCTTCGAACTTGCGCTGGTGCGGCCTTTGTGATACAATTCCTAGAGCGTAATGCCAAATGAATACCGGTTTCCTGCCAGAGAAAGCAGGGGCTCAGGCTTAATGAGAGGCTACCCTCGCCCTGCCGAGGCTGTCCTTTGCGAAGAATCCCCCCAAAAAGGGGGATGGTCTGGATCTTTTTGCCTGGCCTCCTGCCCCTGAGCAGGGGGTTTTCTCATTTAAACAGTTTTCCGGTAGGGCCAGGTGAAGGCACAGGTAGGGAGGTGAGAGTTGAGTTGGCGAACAGGGCAGAGAAAGAAAAAGTGGTCGAGGAGCTCACAGAGAAGTTCAAGCGCAGTGTCAGCGTGATTATGACGGATTACCGCGGGTTGAACGTGGCCGAGATCACGGAACTCAGGCGCAAGCTCCGGAACTCAGGGGTCGATTACCAGGTGGTCAAGAATACCTTGGCCAGGCTGGCTGCAGAGAAGGTGGGGATTGAAGGCCTGGAAAAGTACCTGGGGGGCCCTACTGCCCTGGCATTTGGGTATGAGGACCCGGTTATTCCGGCCAAGGAGTTGGCTGCTTTTGCCAGGGAGCACGACGACCTGGAGATCAAGGCTGGGATTGTGGATGGACGTGTCATCGGGAGGGATATGGTCAAGGAACTTGCCAGCCTTCCAACCCGTGAGGAACTGCTGGCCAAGCTGTTGTCGGCAATGCAGGCACCGTTGGTTGGAATGCTGAACGTCCTCCTGGGTCCGATGCGGGGTTTTGTGCACGTAGTTGACGGCCTCAGAAAGGAAAAAGAGGCTGAGGCATCTTGAGTTTAAGTCCAACGTCGAGGAGGTAGAAAAAGATGTCCAAGGTACAGGAAATCCTGGATGCTGTTAAGGAAATGACCGTTATGGAATTGGCCGAGCTTGTCAAGGCTTTCGAGGAGGAATTTGGTGTCACGGCAGCTGCACCGGTGGTGGCGGCGGCACCGGCGGCTGGTGCTCCTGCTGCGGAACAGGCTGAAGAAAAGACAGAGTTCGATGTTATTCTCTCTGCGGTAGGGGATAAGAAGATCCAGGTCATCAAGGCGGTGCGCGAAATAACCGGCCTGGGCTTGAAGGAAGCCAAGGCCTTGGTTGATGAAGCTCCAAAGCCAGTTAAGGAGAAGATTTCCAAGGAAGAAGCCGAGGAGATTAAGAGTAAGCTTGAGGAGGTAGGCGCCACCGTTGAGGTGAAGTAGCCAGGGATACTCCTGGAGACCTGGTTTCCTTTAGCGAGAAAAGGGGCACTTCTTTTCAAGGAGAGTGCCTCTTTTTCGTTGACATGGGTTCCTGGTTGTGATATCATAATTAGCTGCTATTGACAGCGTCAATTTTTCCCCGTCAAACCGTTTCTACTTAGTATACAGCATATTATCCATATTATCCATCCCCGGGCCTTTACCTTTATCTTGAGGGTGAAGTTGGTACAGGGCAGGAAATGGAAGTGGATTGACACAGCTCCTTCACTGGAAGCATCTATTCACTCAACAAGTGATTCTCGGACAGAAGTTTACACCCAGGTTTTGTGGTTTTTTGATCACCTTCGCCCCAGGATCGAGCAGTATAGAAAACCCTAGGTCGGGGAATAATAGTAAAACCCAGTTTGTTTTGAAGAAGGGACCCAAAAGTAGCTTCGAGGTTAAACCGAGGTCACCTTAAGCCTACTTTTGGCCATTTTGATTTTTTTGAGTTAAAAGGGATCAATAAATCTTTGAGGAGTGACGAGTGCATGGCCAAACCCATCAGGCTGGGGAACCGTGAGCGGTTGAGTTTCGCCCGGATTGAAGAAGCCCTTGAGATGCCGAACTTGATTGAGGTTCAGCAAAAGTCTTACCAATGGTTCCTGGAAGAGGGACTGATGGAAGTGTTCCAGGACATCTCCCCGATCCAGGATTTCACCGGTAATCTCGTTCTCGAGTTCGGTGAATACAGCCTGGGCGAACCGAAATACTCGGTACCTGAGTGTAAAGAAAGGGATGTGACTTTTGCGGCTCCCCTGCGTGTTCGGGTACGCTTGATTAACAGGGAAACAGGGGAGGTCAAAGAGCAGGAAGTTTTCATGGGAGACTTCCCCTTGATGACGGAAAAAGGAACTTTTATTATCAATGGAGCCGAACGAGTCATCGTCAGCCAGTTGGTGCGTTCCCCCGGTGCTTACTACGGTGAAGTGTACGATTCTGGAGGTAAGAAACTTTACGTGGGTACCATCATTCCGAACCGGGGGGCGTGGTTGGAATTTGAATCTGATTCCAACGATACTTTATGGGTCCGGGTGGACCGCACCAGGAAACTCCCGGCAACAGTTTTAGTCCGCGCTCTCGGCTATGGTACCGATTCGGCTATCTATGACCTGATGGGAGATAATGAATACGTGCGAAGTACCCTGGAGAAAGACGGGACTGAATCCCAGGAAGAAGCCCTGGTGGAAATCTACAAGAGGCTTCGCCCTGGCGAGCCTCCGACGGTTGAAAGCGCCCAGGCACTCCTTGAAGGCCTGTTTTTCGAGCCTAAACGGTACGACCTAGCCCGTGTCGGCCGGTATAAACTTAACAAGAAATTAAGTGTGGCCCGTCGCATTGTCGGGACTAGTACAGTTGACCGGGTGGTTTCACCCAAAACGGGCGAAGTTATTGCCGATGCCGAGGTTAGGATTGACCGGGACCTGGCCAAGGCCATAGAAGATGCGGGAATTGAGAGTATTGACGTCAGAACCAGGGACGGAAACATTGTCCGGGTGATTGGGAACGGCCGGCCTGACCTGGAAGAGCGTACAGTGACACCGAAGGATATCATTGCCACTATTAACTACATGATCAATCTTTTCAAGGGTTTGGGTTCCACCGATGATATCGATCACCTGGGTAACCGCCGCCTCCGTTCTGTAGGAGAGCTTTTACAAAACCAGTTCCGCATCGGACTGGCTCGCATGGAGCGGGTAGTTCGGGAGAGGATGACGATTCAGGACGTAGATATTATTACCCCTCAGGCTTTGATCAATATCAGGCCGGTGGTGGCGGCAATTAAAGAGTTTTTCGGCTCCAGTCAGCTTTCCCAGTTCATGGACCAAACCAACCCCCTGGCTGAGCTTACCCACAAGAGGCGCCTGAGTGCGTTGGGTCCAGGCGGCCTCAGCCGTGAGAGGGCCGGTTTTGAAGTCCGTGATGTTCACCACTCCCACTACGGCCGGATGTGTCCCATTGAGACACCGGAAGGTCCCAATATCGGGCTCATTAGTTCCCTGAGCACGTACGCCCGGATCAACGAGTTCGGGTTTATCGAAACCCCTTACCGGCGTGTGGATAAGTCGAGAAGTGTGGTGACAGATGAGATTGTCTACCTTACCGCCGATGAAGAAGATGAAGTAATTATTGCCCAGGCCAATGCCCCAGTGGACGAGGAAGGGAGATTCAAGAATCCCCGCGTTATTGCCCGTTCGAAGCACGAAGAGATCGTTGTTGTTGACCGGGACGAGGTTGACTACATGGACGTTTCTCCCAAGCAGGTGGTTAGTGTTGCTACGGCCCTGATTCCATTTCTGGAAAACGATGATGCTA
>SESX01000160.1 GCA_004367365.1 Candidatus Acetocimmeria pyornia | reverse complement strand
ATTGCGGAAGAGGCGTTACGGATTGCTTCTTCCATCTGTGTCTACACCAATGAAGAAGTCACTGTTGAGGAACTCTAGGGCCGGCTTTTTCGCCCTGAAAAGGGCGGTGCCCCAACGTACCTGGGAGGGTTGATGTGGTTATATGATGGTTGAGGACCTGACACCTCATCAAATCGTGGCTGAACTGGACAAGTATATTATCGGTCAGGCCCGTGCCAAGAGGTCGGTTGCGGTAGCTTTACGCAACAGGTACCGGAGGCAGCGCCTGCCTGACCACCTTCGGGATGAAATCTTCCCGAAAAACATCCTGATGATTGGACCGACCGGGGTGGGGAAAACCGAGATTGCGCGCCGGATGGCCAGACTGGTGCGTGCTCCCTTCATTAAGGTGGAAGCCACCAAGTTCACGGAAGTAGGCTACGTCGGGAGAGATGTCGAGTCCATGGTCCGTGACCTGGTGGAAACAGCCATTAGAATGGTCAAGACCGAGCGGATGGCGGAGGTGGAAGAAAAGGCCAAAGACCTGGCAGAGGAGCGCATTCTTGATCTCCTGGTACCAGTGCCCGGCCGGGAAAAATCTGCGAAAAACCCTTTTGAGGTCCTGTTTGGAGCTGGTACCCAGCGGGAAGAGGAGACCGAGGATGAAGTCCTCCAGGCCCGGAGGACACGGGCCAGGGAGGAACGCGACCGGTTGAAAAAGCGCATGGCGGACGGGGAACTCGAAAACGAGTTGATTGAGGTTGAGGTGGAGAATAAAGCCCCTCCCATGGTGGAGGTTTTCTCTGGATCCGGGGTCGAAGAGATGGGGATCAACTTTCAGGATTTGTTGGGAGGGATGTTTCCGAAGCGGAAGAAGAAGAGAAAGGTTACTGTAGCGGAAGCCAGGAAAATCCTGGCCCAGGAGGAAGCCCAGAAACTCATTGACATGGACGCCGTGACCGGGGAGGCTATCGACAGGGCAGAGCAAAGCGGGATCATCTTTATCGATGAGATCGATAAGATTGCCGGTCGTGAGGGGGGTGTCGGCCCGGATGTGTCCAGGGAAGGGGTGCAGCGTGACATCCTGCCCATCGTGGAGGGCTGTACAGTGATGACCAAGTACGGCCCCGTTAAGACCGACCATATCCTCTTCATAGGAGCCGGTGCTTTCCACGTTTCAAAACCTTCGGACCTGATTCCAGAGCTTCAGGGGCGGTTTCCGATCCGGGTGGAGCTCGATACCCTGACGGTGGATGACTTCGTACGGATCCTGACTGAGCCGCGCAATGCCCTGATCAAGCAATACACTGCCCTGCTGGAGGTCGAAGGAATAAAAATCACTTTCCAAGAAAATGCTATTGCCGAAATTGCGCGCATGGCAGCCCGCGTAAACGACGAAACCGAGAACATCGGGGCACGACGTCTACATACCATTTTGGAGAAATTGCTCGAAGACCTCTCCTTTGAAGCCCCGGAGCTCAGGGGGCAAGAGATTGTTATTACTCCGAGTTACGTGCAGGAAAAACTGGCTGACATTGTCCGGGATCGTGACCTGACCCGGTACATTTTGTGAGAAGACATATAGATATTGGTACGTAAAGTAGAAAGGGGATGTGGCATGAGAACCTTGCTTGAAAAAACGAGGCAGATCAACAAGTTGCTGCAGAGAACAGCCGGACACCCGGTAAATTTTGGTGAGATGGCCAATGTTCTGAGCGAGTTGATTGAATGTAATGTTTACGTTGTAAGCCGGAAGGGCAAAGTTTTGGGGTATGCCTTGCTGGAGGATTTTGAATGTGATGTCATGCTTGAGGAAGTGCTGAGGAGGGAGAAATTCCCAGAGGACTATACTGAGGGCTTGTTAAGAATTGAGCAAACCTCCCCCAACATCAGCCAGGAAGGTCGAAACTGTGTTTTTAAGGAGGGTGAGGGTTGTCCCTTGCCCAGCAAGGTGACCACCATTGTTCCCATCAATGGTGGTGGGGAAAGATTGGGCACCCTGATCCTGGCCCGTTACTCTCGCCAGTTTGACGATGGGGACCTCATTCTGGCGGAGTACGGGGCAACTGTGGTTGGTATGGAAGTACTCCGGGCCAAGAGCGAACGTATTGAAGAAGAAGCACGTAAGAAAGCGGCGGTTCAAGTGGCGATTGGTACCCTTTCGTACTCCGAGTTAGAAGCTATCCAGCATATCTTTGATGAACTGGATGGTGATGAAGGGCTCCTGGTAGCCAGTAAGATCGCGGACAGGGTGGGGATTACCCGTTCCGTCATTGTTAATGCCCTCCGAAAGTTTGAAAGTGCCGGGGTCTTGGAATCCCGTTCCCTGGGGATGAAGGGAACATATATTAAGGTGCTGAACGACCGGCTCCTGGATGAGTTGAAGAGGATCAGTCACCATTAATGGATTTACCAACCGTGATGATTGCTCCATTTTAATCGACTCTTGTGAAAAAAGTTGTGTCTTTCCGGCAGGAATATCGACACCAGTATAGAATAAATGCTTATCTTAACAGGTAAATTACGTCAACTTGATCTGATTTTTCCACTCTGCAACTGTGGAACGAAGCCGTACCTGCGACGGTAACCAAAGCAGAGGCAGAATCCCGCACAACTGAGAAGTTAATACAGGCCAGGTCCCGAAAAGGCAAACCCGTCGAAAGATGGGGGCGCAAAGCCACGGGTCTACAGCCTCAGCAGGGTGAGGCCAGGACAGCCGGGTTGCCGAAGAGTTGGCCGTGTTGTTTTCCGCGTAGATGTGAAGCCAAAGCCTATCTCGTCGGCCTCCCGGCGAGGTGGGCTTTTGATTTTTAGCATTACACTGTAGACCTGAAGGGTCAGAAAGCTGTACGCCGGGAGTGCTCCGGAACAGGACCGGCTAGACCGCAGGCCCGGGATCCGGGAAAAAAGGCGTATGGAGAGGAAGCCGGGGTGACCGGGAGCGTGGTGTTTCGAAATACGGGCTACACGAGAAGGTCCAGGTGAAACAGGTGGTGGGAGGTAGGTGCCAATGAAGACATGGGCTGTTGTCAACCTCTTGGGCCGTGGCCTGGATGCGGCCGCGTTGCGGCACCGTGTTCTGGCCAACAACATTGCGAATGTTAACACCCCGGGGTTCAAAAGGTCGGACGTCAGTTTTCAGCGTGAGTTCTTCCGAGCCTTGCAGACAGACAGGATACCGGTTAGGACCACGCATCCTGACCACATTGGTGGTTGGCCGACAGGTCTTCAAACGGTTGAGGCGGTCCTTCGTACTGAACCGTCCAGCAGTTACCGGAACGATGGAAATAACGTTGATATTGATGCCGAGATGTCCTACCTGGCTCAGAACACCCTTTTCTACCTGGCTTTGACAAGGGTGCTGGGGAGCAAGTTTGACATCTTGAAAACGGCTGTCACGGGAAGGGGGCGTTAAGGAATGAAAATGTTTGGCGCCATTGATATCAGTGCCACCGGGCTCACGGCGGAACGGCTCCGTATGGACCTCATTGCTTCCAATATCGCCAATGCCAACAGTACGAGAGGGCCAGGAGGCGGGCCGTACAGGCGCAGGGTGGCTGTTTTTGCAGCCCGTGGTAGCGGAGCCGGGGCACGGTTTTTTCCCCTGGGAGTGAGACAGGGTTTGGGGCAGGGTGTGAAGGTGATCGGCATCAGGTCGGATTCCTCCCCCCTGCGCATGAAGTACGATCCCGGCCATCCGGATGCTAACGAAGACGGCTACGTGGTGCTGCCAAATGTGGATATCATGCGGGAAATGGTGGATATGATTACTGCTTCCAGGGCTTATGAAGCTAACGCCACCGCCATCGAAGCTGCAAAACAAATGGCTCTCCGGGCCCTGGAGATTTAAGGGGTGAGAACTGGTGGTAGGAGTAGGTGGGATCACCTCAGTACCAGAAACTAACCGCCCAAAAAAAGAATTAGAGGGAGACCGCCGCCAGGAAACCTACGCCCTTTTTGCGGACCAGCTGAGGAGGGCTTTAGACAAGGTTAACGACCAGGTCAGGGAAGCCGACCTCATGGCCCAGAAGGTGGTTACGGGGGAGTCTGAGAACCTGCACCAGGTAATGATTGCCCTTGAAAAGGCCGCCCTGGCGGTGAACCTGACTGTTGAGGTTCGGAACCGGGTAGTTGAGGCTTACCAGGAAATCATGAGGATGCAGGTTTGATTAACGGTCACAGGTGCAGCTGCCGTTGTTAGGTAGGGTGATGAACCGGCTCCAGGGCCGAGAGATAAGAAGGACCCGGAGGGGTACCCAACCACCATTCTTCTCCTGTGCGGCCTGAAGGCGGGATTCCTGGGAGGTAGACGGCAATGGCTGAGCCTACAGCAGAAACAAGAGAAAGCCCTCTCACGGCGGTCTGGAGACGGATCCCGCGCTGGCAGGCATACCTTCTGGTGGGGGCCGCCGTATTGGTCCTCGGCACCCTGGCAGTATGGGGTAATTTCTTTTCCGGCAGACACGACTTTGTACCACTTTACCAGAAGCTTGATGCCAGGGACATGGCCGCCATCACCACCAGGTTAGAAAAAGAGTCCATACCTTATGAAATCAATACCGACGGGACAGAGGTCAGGGTTCCAGCTGGAGACGTGGCGCGGGCCCGTTTGGTGATGGCCCAAGAGGGCCTGCCCAAAGGGGGAGTCGTTGGCCTCGAGATTGTCGGCCAGGGCGGGATCGGTACCACCGATTTTGAGCGCCGTGTCAACTATCTCCGGGGTCTTCAAGGGGAACTAACCAGGACCATCAAAGAGATCGAAGGGGTGGAAGACGCCCGCGTCCATATTGTTCTCCCCAAAGAAAGTGTCTTTGTCTCCCAGTCAAGGCCAGCTTCGGCGGCTGTTTTTGTAAAGCTGAAACCGTACGCCGAACTGAAACCCGACCAGGTACTGGGAGTAATCAACCTGGTTTCTCATGCTGTTGAAGGCCTCGAACCAGAAAATGTAACCGTGATTGATGTCAGCGGTCGGATTCTGTCTGCAGCGGGCGGCCTGAGTCAAAGTGGGGAGGCAGGTACCTGGTCCGACCTTGAGGTTAAGCATGCTTTTGAAAAAAACCTCCAGGAAGATATCCAGAGCCTGCTTGAGCAGGTCTTGGGTCCCGGAAACGTGGTGACCAAGGTAACTGCCCAGCTAAACTTTGACAGGCGGGTTATTGACCGGAATCTTTTCGAACCAGCCGCGGACGGTGCGGGGATCTTGATCAGTATGCAGGAGTTAAGGGAGGAGTTCCAGGGAACTGGAGTAGGTCTGCCAGTGGGTCCACCTGGGGACGGGGAAATCTTCACTTACCAAGCGGCCGGGGAAACCGGTGAAAGCAGCTACAGCCGCACTGAGACCACCAGGAACTACGAGGTGAACGTGATTACTGAACACATGGTGGTCGCCCCCGGAAAAGTAGAACGCCTTTCCGTGGCGGTGGTGGTTAATGCCGAACTAACCGAGGAGAAACGGCAGGCCATTGAGCGGGTTGTGGCCTCTGCCATTGGTTATGACCCAGAGCGCAGGGACCAGATTACTGTGACCGGGATCCCCTTTGATACCTCCATGGCTGAAGAGGTTCTGGCCCAGATGAAAAGGGACCAACAGGAGCAGGAAAAAGCCCGGGAGGAAGGACTAACGGCTGAGACGCTCACCCTGGCTGCTGTTGCCGGCGTGTTCTTAATCTTGCTCTTGGTCTTTTTGGTTTTCCTCATTGTGCGCGGCCGTCGGCAGCGGGGCCGGCAAGAGCAGGTGATCATGGAGGAAATGCGCCGTGCGGTCCAGGCGGCGGCCCGTGCAGAGGAAGATACCCTTAAGGACTCCAAGGAGAACCAGTTACGGCGCCGTATTAAACAGCTCGTCCAGGAGCATCCGGAGAACGTTGCGCAGTTGCTGCGGACGTGGTTGGCTGAAGAATAGGGGGGAACCCGTTGCGCGAGCAGGGTCTCAACGGCAGGCAGAAAGCCGCCATCTTACTAGTCTCCCTGGGGCTGGAAGTCTCAGCCCAAATCTTGAAACACCTCGGGGAAGACGAGATCGAGCAGCTTACCCTGGAACTTGCCAGTGTCAGGAAGGTTTCCAGGGAAGAACGCGAGGCGGTACTGGAGGAGTTTCACCAGATGGGACGGGCCCAGGAGTACCTGGCTGAAGGTGGGATTGAATACGCCCGGGAGGTTCTCGAGAGGGCCCTTGGTACCCAAAAAGCTTTCGATATTCTCGAAAGGCTCACATCCAGCCTCCAGGTGAGACCCTTCGACTTTATACGCAAGGCTGACCCAACCCAGATTCTCAACTTCA
>SESX01000016.1 GCA_004367365.1 Candidatus Acetocimmeria pyornia | reverse complement strand
AGGGGAACCGTTGTCCCCGGTGCTCAATCCCCTTGTTCTTGAATCCCCCGGGGTCAGGAGGATGTCGCGCAGGTCGCGTCGAAGACCTTACTTACAGCTTCCAGATTAACCATCTATTACCACGACATTCTCGTCATTGGTTCTTTCCGGTTTGCGGCTGCTCTCCAGCTGGCTTCTCGTGCTGGAGGATGTGGCCTTTGGCGAGAGGGTCCTGATTGGGAGGGACCCGGACTGTTGCTCCTTACAGGGCGGCACCATGGAAGATGAAAACCAGGAACAAGGCGGTTGCAGCCACTCCTTTGAGCCCGGAGGGCGAGTTTTGCTGCGGCCTGGAGCAGCCGAGGTTCATGATAAGCATGGGGTGCGCGTGAGGCGAAGGAAGGCCCGTGCCGTCGTGTGTCGTGCCGCAGGTGCTCAGGCCGCGTCGAGAAGTAGTTTTTTTGTTGAGGGGAGGGTATTGACCTTGGAGGGGATGACCACGGGGGAAGTTGTGGCCCGAATCTTGAAATCAGCCGGTACCAGGTACGTTTTTGGCTACCCGGGTGGCGAAGTTGTGGCCTTGATTGAGGCTTTCCGGCAGGCCGGCCTGGAAATGATCCTGACCAAGCACGAAGCTACCGGTTCCTTCATGGCGGCGGCCTGGGGTGAACTGACCGGGGAGTGTGGGGTTTCGATCTCGACCCTGGGGCCCGGGGCTACCAACATGATTACTGGGGTTGCCCATGCCTACCTGGACCGGTCGCCGATGCTGGCCTTTACGGGACAGGTATCGAGCGGTGACCGGGGGATTGCCACCCACCAGGTGGTGGATGCGGTTGCCCTCTACCGACCGGTTACCAAGTGGTCGGCGACCATCACGGCGGCGAGGGCCGGGGACATGGTTTCCAAGGCCCTGGTTCTGGCGCGGACCGAGCGTCCGGGACCTGTCCACCTGGAGTTATCCGGGAACGTGGCACTGGAGGAAGCGCCTTGGGATCAATCCTTCACCCTGGGGGTTGGGGCCGGTGGTGCCAACCCTGAGGGTAACAGAACTGGCGGCTTCTGGTCGGGGCCAGGGGCAGTGGAGGAGGCCCGCGCACTCCTGGCGCGGTCGAAAAGGCCGGTGGTGGTGGCCGGTCTTGGTGCCGTCCGGACCGGTGCGGGTCAAGCCCTGCTTGATTTTGCCCGCCGGGCCCAAGCCCCGGTGTTAACCACCATTAAGGCCAAGGGAATCATTCCTGAAGATGACCCCCTCTGGGCCGGGGTGATCGACATGTTTGGCTACCGGATTGTGAACAAGATTCTTGAGGAATCCGACCTGGTGGTGGCCGTCGGGCTGGACGTGGTGGAGTTCATCCATCCTTGGCCTTCCAGGGCACCGGTGGTTTACATTGACCACCTTCCCCATGTTGACGGTTACCTGAGACCCCGGGTAGAACTGGTAGGTGACCCTGGTGCTTTTCTTGTTTCCCTTTCCGGTGGTGTGAGCGATAACACTGCCTGGAAGACTGGCGAACTTGAGGAAGTTAAGAGGCGTGTCACCGACTGGATCAACCCACCCGGTAGGGGCCTTTCGGTATACGAGGTTGCAGAAGCGGTACGAAGGGTAATCCCTCGCAGCGGTGTTGCCACCTGTGACGTGGGGGCCCACAAGCTGCTTTTGGGACAGGCGTGGAAGGCATACGAGCCCGGGACATTCCTGGTTTCCAACGGGTTGTCGGGGATGGGTTACGCCCTACCGGCGGCCATGGCCGCCAAACTGGTAGACCCAAACCGGCCTGTGGTGGCTTTCATTGGGGACGGCGGCCTGGGGATGTATCTCGGTGAATTGGAGACCGCGGTCCGGCTGCAGCTGGGGATAATCGTGGTTGTTTTTGTTGACAACACCTTGCGTTTGGTCCAGATGAACCAGCAGCGGCGCGGCTACCTGGCCCACGGGGTGGATTTCGGCGCCATTGACTTTGTTAAGGTGGCCGAAGCTGTCGGGGCCCACGGAACTGTGGTGGACTCGGTGGCGGGGTGTGAGGATGCGGTGCAAAAGGCCCTGGGGACCACCGGTCCGGTGGTGGTGGCAGCCCACATTAACCCCGAAAGATACCGTGGCTAGAGGGATTCTCGCTGGTGGCAAAAAGAGGCCTGCACCGGCCTGTTTTTGGGGCGAGACCGGTTAGGCGGCAGTCCTGAAGGCCCGGGGAGTCAAAGTAAGGAGCGGGGAGCAAAATAAGGCTAGGGGAGTCTGTTTCCCTGGGTCATCATGAGCTGTAGAGTATGAGAGCATAAGGGAGGTGACAACCCGGGTTGCAGCCCGGGTGGGGAAATGGGTGTGATGGAGAGACTGGCTGAACTGGGCTTGGAACTTCCCACGGCACCGAAACCGCTGGCGGCCTACGTGCCAGCCGTGCGGGTTGGGAGGTATGTCTATACATCCGGTCAAGTTCCCATTGCCGGTGGAGAACTTCGTTTTCGGGGAAAAGTTGGTGCCGAGATCGACATTGAGCACGGGTACGAGGCTGCAAAGCTGTGTGTTCTGAATGCCCTGGGTGCCATCAAGGCCGAGATTGGAGACCTGGACAAGATCGAGAGGGTCATCAAGGTAACCGGTTATGTCAGTAGTGCCCGCGGTTTCAACCGTCAGCCGGAGGTTGTGAACGGTGCCTCGGAACTGCTGATCAAGATCTTTGGAGACCGGGGTAAACATGTTCGGTCGGCGGTCGGGGTGGCAGAGCTGCCCCTGGGGGCCTCGGTTGAGGTTGAGATGTCGGTTCTCTTGAAGGACGGCAGCTAGGGTCGTGAACCGGAGGTTTGATGGATGAGGATCATTGTCGGGATCACGGGCGCCAGCGGGGCTATCTACGGCGTCCGTCTTGTTCAGGCCTTGGTTGAGCACGGCGTGGAGACCCACCTGGTTCTCAGTCCCTGGGCAGAGAAGAACATTGAACTGGAGACACGCTATTCTGTGCCGGAAGTCAGGTCCTTTGCCCACCGGGTGTACGAAGTTGATGACCTGTCGGCACCGGTTGCCAGTGGTTCATGTCCCGTCCATGGCATGGTGGTGGCCCCCTGTACCATGAAATCGGTGGCTGCCATTGCCCACGGTTATGCCGATAACTTGATCCACCGTTGTGCCGATGTCGCCCTGAAGGAGGGGCGCACCCTGATCCTTGTTCCTCGCGAAACCCCTCTCCACCAGATTCACCTGGAGAACCTTTTCCGGCTGGCCTGTGCCGGGGTAGTGATCATGCCTCCCATTCCGGCCTTTTATTTTAAGCCCCAGACCATTGAAGAACTGGTTGAACACCACGTCGGACGGGTACTGCACCGGCTTGGAATCGAAAACGACCTGGTCCGGGTGTGGGATAATAGGGGAGACAAGTGAGCAGGTAGGAATGACCCTGGACGAACAAATCTCCTCCTGGCAGGGACCTAGCGTACTGGTGGCCACAGCGCGGACCAAAGTCGTCCCCCCGGGGAGGGAAACGGTTGCGCCGACAAGGCGGGCTACCTGTCGCTGGGAGCTGGTGAGAAGGGATAAACTAAGAAATTGGTGAATACCTGTAGAGTATAGGCCTGTGAGGAGGGGATTTGATGGGAAAGAGGCTCAGGGTAGGAGTTGTTTTTGGTGGTCGTTCGGGGGAACACGAAGTTTCGCTGATGTCGGCAGTGTCGGTTCTCGAAGCCATTGACCCGGACCGGTTTGAAGTGCTGGAAATTGGAATTACCAAAGAAGGGCACTGGCTCGCGGGACCCGGCGTAATGGAATTCCTCAAGACCGGGAGCAGGGGAGAAAAGGTTCAACCGGTGGGGCTTTTAGCCGACCCTTCCTTCAAGGGACTGGTCCAGGTCCGTCAAGGAGGGCCGATGAGCCGTGATGCCGTCATTCCTGTTGATGTTTTCTTCCCGGTTTTGCACGGACCTTACGGAGAGGACGGTACGATCCAGGGGCTTTTTGAAATGGCCAATCTTCCTTACGTTGGCGCCGGGGTCATGGCTTCCTCGGTGGGAATGGACAAGGCCGTGATGAAGGCCGTTTTTCGTGATTGCGGCCTCCCGGTTGTTGATTACGTGGTCATCAAGCGGAAAGAATGGGAGAACAACCCTCAGCTGGTGGTAAAGCAGCTGGAGGATAGGCTTGGCTACCCCTGTTTTGTGAAACCGGTCAACCTGGGTTCCAGTGTCGGGATTACCAAGGCCCATTCCCCCTCAGAACTGGAAAAAGCCCTCGAGGTGGCGGCCCGGTACGACCGGAAAATCCTGGTTGAAAAAGCGGTGGAACAAGCCCGGGAGATTGAGTGCAGTGTCCTTGGAAACGACGAACCACAGGCTTCCATTCTGGGCGAGATTGTTCCCTGTAACGAGTTTTACGATTACCGGGCCAAGTATGTGGACGGGGATTCAGAGCTTATCATTCCGGCCCCACTTCAACCCGAGGTTGAGCGCCAGGTGCGGCAGCTGGCTGTTAAGGCATTCCAGGCCGTGGACTGCGCGGGTATGGCCAGGGTAGACTTTTTTGTCACCCGGGGAGACAACCGGGTTATTGTCAATGAGATTAACACCATCCCCGGCTTTACTGAGATCAGCATGTACCCTAAGCTCTGGGAAGCCAGTGGAATCAGTTACCGTGAACTCATCACCCGGTTGATTGACCTGGCCCTGGAACGTTACCGGGACAAAAACCGTTCGCAGACGTCTTATTCAGCTGAATAGAATAATTATAGATAGAAGGAGATGGGGATAGAAAACACAACACCAGCTCCCCTGGGGTAGGCACGAGATGTCTTGAGGGGGTATGCCAGTGACCAAAGTGGTTGTGATCGGCGGTGGATGGGCAGGGTGTGCGGCTGCCTTGGCGGCAGCAAGGGCCGGAGCATCAGTGACCCTGCTTGAGAGGACCGATACCCTCCTCGGCACTGGTTTGGTGGGCGGTATCATGCGCAACAACGGGCGTTATACCGCTGCGGAAGAGATCATTGCCATGGGCGGGGGAGACCTGGTCCTCTTGACCGACAAGCTGAGCCGGCACCGGAACGTGAATTTCCCCGGACACCGGCATGCCACCCTTTACGATGTCCTCAAGATTGAACCGGCGGTAAGGAGACTCCTCCAGGCCAGCGGGGTTGAGGTGAGGTTTTTCAGTCGAGTGACCGACGTTGTGACCACCAGGAACCGGATCGAGTTGGTGAGGGTGGGTGGGGGTGAACGTGTTCTCCCCGGGGATGTCTTCGTCGATGCCACTGGCACCGCCGGACCTCCATCCAACTGCCGCCGTTACGGTCACGGTTGTGCCATGTGTATCCTTCGCTGTCCTACCTTCGGGCCGAGGGTGAGTATTGCAGCCCGGGTTGGGGTCAAGGAACTGGTGGGGCGGACGGCGGCCGGTACCATCGGTCCCATGAGCGGGTCGTGTAAACTCCTGAAGGAATCCCTGTGTTCCCGCCTTGTTTCGGAGCTGGAAACCAGGGGGGTGGTTGTCTATCCAATTCCTAGTGAGCTGCAAAAGATTGAGGCATTGGCCCTGAAGGCCTGTCAGCAGTATGCCATTGGTGATTTTGCCCGGAACCTAATCCTTCTGGATACCGGGCATGTTAAACTTATGGCCAGTTACTTTCCCCTGGAGATGCTCAGGCAGCTTCGCGGCTTCGAGGCAGCTTCTTTTCACGACCCGGTGGCCGGTGGCGTAGGGAACTCGGTTCGGTTTGCAGCCATTACCCCTGGGGATGACTTCCTGCGCGTGCAGGGGGTGTCGAACCTTTTCTGTGCCGGTGAGAAGGCTGGTGCCCTGGTAGGCCATACCGAGGCCATGCTCACAGGCCTTTTGGCCGGGCACAACGCCGTCCGGCTGGTGGCGGGGAAGAACCTCCTTTCCCTACCGACCACCACGGCTTGCGGTGACCTGATTGCCTTTAGCCGGAGGCAGATCCTGGAGGGTACAGGCTTGACCCGTCGCTATACTTTCTCTGGTTCGGTTTTCTTTGAACGTATGGTGAATCGCGGCCTTTATACGACCGAGATCTCGGTGATCAAAAACCGGGTGCGCCTGGCTGGTGTAACCGGGTGTTTTTCAAAACCGGTAATCACCAGGTCCAGGTTATACTCTTTGAACCGGCCTCATTAGGTTGCCGCTGTGCAGGTCGGCCGGGGCGGTATTGTTGTTATGTAAGTGGCTTCAGTGAACCTACCCGGGAAAAGAGGAGTTTGGTGGCTTCCATAGAATACTTTTGGGTAAAGTTCCAAACAACTAGTGGTTGGTTGGGGGGAGGTGGAAAAATTGGCTGATTGCATTTTCTGCAAGATTGTTGCCAGGGAAATCCCCGGGGAGATCGTCTATGAGGATGATGAAACACTAGCCTTCAAGGACATTAACCCCCAAGCCCCCGTACACATTCTGGTGATTACGAAAAAGCATCTTGCATCTCTGGCCGAGGTTGGTGAAGCGGACAAGGGCCTCTTGGGCCATATTAATCTTGTCATCAGCAGGCTGGCCAGGGAAAAGGGAATTTCTGAAAAGGGTTACCGGGTCGTGGTCAACACAGGTGCAGAAGGTGGACAAACCGTCCCTCACCTTCACTTTCATCTTCTCGGGGGGCGTTCCTTCAAATGGCCGCCGGGTTAAGCCTTTATTTTGTTGACATAATTCCGTCCCCAAATTATAATTAACCTGTTGTTTTTCAGATGCGTACGTGGCATTTTTTTGGCCATCCTGTCCCCTACCGGCGGGCTGGAGGGCCGGGTGTGGAGGGGAGGGATATGGCTTGACCGAGGTCAAGGTGGGGAAGAATGAGTCGCTCGATAACGCCCTGCGGCGCTTCAAGAGGCAGTGCCTGAGGTCTGGCGTAATGGCCGAGATCAGAAAGAGAGAACACTACGAGAAACCCAGCGTGCGCCGCAAGAAAAAATCGGAAGCGGCCCGTAAAAAGAGGAGACGCTTCCGTTAGTATTTGGTGAAGTGAAAAGCGTGATTTATCTTAGACCCCGCCCGAGTCGTACTTCCGGGCGGGGTTTACTATTTTCCCGGACCCCGTCCCAGCGGCACCACGGGTAGCCGGTCTCGTTCCGAAGACATTATCCTTCCTCTGGCTCGGGCTCGGCCCCCCGCTCCCTCAGCATCTGGATTAGTTCTTCTTCTTCCCCTGGTGTTAGCTTCTTGCGTAGAAAGTTAACCCGGGGATAAGGGGGTGTGTTTAGAAACTGGCGGATCGGGTAGGGGCTGATCCGTGCATGGGTTTTTTCCAGCCCGTCCAGAACCTGCCCGGCCCGGTCCGCCGGGAGGGCGAAGATCAGCTGGTCGTCACCCACCAGCCCGTAGGCCCTTGTACCGTAGCACGGGAAACCAAGGGCCGGCTCCCCAGCTGCCAGGCAGGCAGCCATGGCTTCACCACAGGTTCCGGCTTCGGCGGCGGTTCTGACGTTAACCCGTTCCCCGCGCCGGTAACTAAAACCGTGCAGCAGGCGGAGGATTCGGGCCGGGTCTGTAACAAACAGGAGCAGATCAGGATCAAAAGAGGCGGCCTCCAACGGCGCCACGGCCACGGCCCCATAGATTCCCTGCTTGACCTTCGGCATGTCGCGCAGGATGTTTTGGTAGGCCCGTGCGTTGGCAACCCTGGCCCCAGCGAAACGCGGAGCAACATTGGGTAGGGCATCCAGTCCCAGCATTCCCTGGGCGATACCGCAAAGAATATTGTCTGGAGTGGCCAGCAGGCTGAGTCCGTGGACCCGGGCTGCTGTTACGAACTGGCACATGGTGTAATCCTGTGGTGGATCCCCCAGGCCCTCGGGTGGGGCTTCACCCTTTCTTACCATCTTTACTGCCACCACCGACGAATTGAGCCGGAGGAGTTTTTCAACCCTGCCGTTGAACAGGTTCCAATCCATGACGACCCTCACTCCCCTGCTTCTGAAATAGACTGAAGTGGCCTTGTTTTCTGCTCTAAACCCTCTTTTTTTCTCTTGGATTCTGGTGCCTTGCCCGACGTTGTTGTTGGTGGAACGGGTTCGGTTTTGACCTGTCGACCCTTTTCGTCAGTGAGGTTACGAATTCCTTCCCGCTCCTCCCTTCTGCCCACGGCAGCACCAAAAAATGAAGATGACTGGTAGCTAACAATTCTGATGTTGGCGAACCTGGGGCTGTTTTTAATGGGGCTGTTCTTTAATGATAAAAGGGCTGTTCTTCAATGACAAAAAGGGGACCGGACAGAAGGGTTTGTATGAAGGTGTGTCGTATATGTTTCATTATGAATCAAGCCTTCCTTGGATCAGGGACGAGTTCGGAGACTTGGCACGGAGGGGTCAACGTGTTTGAGGAGGGTGCTCAAATGGAGAACCTTTGTTTCATTGCCCCTTACCCTGAATTGGGCAAGCTGGCCGTTGATGTCGGTTGGGAGCTGGAGTGCCCCCTTTCTGTTTTCATCGGCAGGATGCGGCAGGGAGTGGAGCTGGCCCGCCGGTCGGTGGCTGAAGGGGCCCAGGTGGTCATCAGCCGTGGGGTGACGGCGGAGTTGATCGCTCGTTCAGGAATCGATGTTCCGGTGGTTGAGGTGCCGATTACCGGTTATGATTTGCTCCGTGCCTACTACGAGGCCAAGGAGTTCGGAGGGCGGATCGGCATCGTTGACGTGGAAAAAGTTGTACGCGGCGTACGTAGCCTGGAGAAGATTATCGGCGAAGAGTTTCTCAAGTATGTCATCAAGGGCCAGGACGAGATTGAACCGGGAATAGTTGAACTTCGGAACCAGGGTGCCGAAACCATCATCGGCAAGATTGCCATGGTCCGGACGGCGGAGTCTTACGGCATGAAGGGGGTGATCATTACCTCCGGCCGGGAGGCGGTGATCCAGGCTGTTGAAGAGGCCCAGCGCGTTTTTGAAATCAGGACGGCCGAGCAGCGGAAGGCCGAACAGATGCGGGCCATCGTCGATTTCATGGACAACGGAATCATTGCTGTAGATGAAGAGGGAAAGATTACGGTTTTCAACTCAGTGGCGGAAAAACTCAGTGGCTGGAAGGCCGAAGATGCTGTCGGCCGGTCCGTTAAGGAGGTCATTCCCGGAGCGGTTTGGGACCGTGCATGGAAGGGCGGGAGACCGCGGTCAGGCGAGATCGTGGAAATCGGGAATCACTTGGTGGTCGTCAACTTGGTTCCCATCAGTGTCCGTGACCGTGTGGTGGGCCTGGTGGTAACTTTCCAGGAAACGGCGGAGATCCAGAGGAAGGAACGGAGGATTCGCCGCCGGCTGGCGGCACGCGGGCACGTGGCCAAGTATACTTTTGATGATATCCTGGGTGAGCATGAGGCGATGCGGGATGCGGTGGCCAAGGCCTGGCGGTACGGGCGTGTTGAATCCACGGTTCTCATCAACGCCGAAACCGGCACCGGCAAGGAAATGTTTGCCCATGCCATGCACCAGGTCAGCCCCAGGAAGGAAGGGCCCTTTATAGCCGTGAATTGTGCGGCCTTGCCCGAAAACCTCCTTGAGAGCGAACTCTTCGGTTATGCCGATGGTGCCTTCACCGGGGCACGGAAAGGGGGCAAGCCGGGGGTGTTTGAACTCGCCCACGGGGGAACCATCTTTCTTGACGAGATCGGCGAGATGTCGGCCCAGGTCCAGGCCAGGCTTCTCCGTGTTCTAGAGGAAAATGAGATCATGAGGTTGGGAGACGACCGGATCATCCCGGTTGATGTCAGGGTGATCAGTGCTACCAACTCTGACCTTCAGAAAATGGTTGAGGAGCAGAAATTCCGCCAGGACCTCTACTTCAGGCTTAATGTTCTCAACTTGGTTATCCCGCCGTTACGAGAACGGAAAACGGACATTCCCTTGCTCTCAGGGGCTTTCATGGATGAATGTGCCCGCCGGTTTGGGAAAAGGGTGGAGGCCATCGAGCCGGAAGGGCTGGAGATTCTGAAGTCTTACCACTGGCCGGGGAATGTCCGTGAACTGCGCAATGTCGTGGAGCGCCTGGTTCTCTTGGCTGATGAGCCGGCAATCAGGGCTTCCCTGGTTCGTGAAAACCTTACCTACCCGCACCTTGGTGGTGGGCTGCCGAGAAAACAGGAGGAAAACGTTCAAGAGGACTCCAGTGGGCTTCTGGAAAGGATAGAGAAGAGCGTGATTGAAAAGGTCCTGGCGGAAGTCGGTGGTAACAAGAGTGAGGCTGCCAGGCGGCTGGGGATTGGTCGTACCACTTTGTGGCGAAAGCTTAACAAGTAAGGGCAGGGAAGGAGGCAGAGAACTAGAGGGTACCACAGGTACCATTGTTTACAGGTGAAATGATAGATGTTTCAACCTGGAATAAAGCCCCTGCTGGGACGGGTCATGCCTTTCGGCGGTGGCCAAGACCGCCGTCAGCCTGTACTACCTGGTAGGGGTTTTCGTGATCCGGTTGACGATTTTCCTTTGGCTCCTGTCTACCTTTGGTAATTGGTATGGAACTTGCGTACAAATTGTGTTGAGGTTGTTGGGAGGAGGAAAGGAGGGGGAGTTGTTGAGTGACAGGCTTCCGGTTACACCAATGGCCACAGAGCCCGGAAGTATGAGCCGAAAATCCAAAGGGGCCTGGCGGGAGCAGCGGCCGAAGATCAAGCCAGGGGATTGCCAGGACTGTGTCTTGTGCTCTTTTTACTGTCCCGAGGGTGCGATTCGGGTCAAAGGTGGAGAGCTGACCATAAACTTACACCTGTGTAAAGGATGCGGAATTTGTGCCAATGAATGCCAGGACCGGATCGAGATGGTCCCGGAATTTGAAGGTAAAAGGGGCATCCTGGCGTGAAAGGGGCATGAAGTCATGGCATTGTGTTTGCTAAACGGCAACGAGGCAGCGGCTGAAGCTGTCAGGTTAGCGCGTGTTGAGGTGATTCCCGGTTATCCAATTACCCCCGAGTCACCACTGATCGAAAAGGTCAACCAGTTTATTGCCGGGGGCAGGCTGGACGGTACCTTCATTCGTGTTGAGTCGGACCACAGTGCGCTGGCGGCAGCAGTTGGCGCTGCCCTGGTGGGCAGCCGAACCTTTACGGGCACCAACTCCCAGGGTTTGGCCTTGATGAGTGAGGTTGTTCATCACACGGCAGGGCTGCGCTTGCCGGTGGTGATGGCAGTGGTTAACAGGGCGCTGTCCGCTCCCCACAGCCGTTTCCCGGACCACGGTGATGCTATCGCACAGGAGTCGGCCGGCTGGTTACAGCTCTACTGTGAAAACAACCAGGAAGTACTGGATACCATCATTCAGGCTTTTCGGATTGCCGAAGACGAAAGGGTCAGGCTCCCGGTGATGGTTAACTACGAAGCATATATCCAGACCCATACCAGTGAACCGGTTCATGTGCCGGAACAGGTGGTAGTAGATGAGTTTCTTCCCCTGAGGCGCCGGCCGGTTCTGGACGTTGACCACCCGGCGGCGGTGAATTTACCGACTGACCACCAGTATTACACCGAGTTCAAGGAACAGCAGCACGGGGCGATGCTGGCCTCCGCCGCAGTCATCAGGGAAGTGGCCCTTGAATTTTTTCACCGCTTTGGACGCGACTGGAAGGGGACGACGGAGCAGTACCGGTGCGAAGATGCCGAATTTGTGATGGTGACCATGGGGTCCATGGTGAGCACGGCACGGGAGGCTGTAGACCGGATGAGGGCAGCCGGCCGAAGGATTGGGCTCCTGAAGGTCAGGAGTTTTCGACCCTTTCCTGAAGATGAGATCACGGCTGTTGCGGCCGGGCGGCGCGGGCTGGTTGTCATTGACCGCAACCTGGTGTACGGTGTGGGCGGCGCCCTGGCCCGGGAGGTAAAGGCGGCCCTTTACGGTGTGGCATCGGCTCCGCACATCTATGCCTTTGTGGCGGGACTGGGGGGCCGTGATGTCACTGTTGACGACATGGAGTACATGGTTTCCCAGGTGATGGCTTCTGGCCGGGAAAGGAAAGGGATGACCGCTTTTGATTTTTACGGTTTGAAGACTTCCTGAGATGACGGGATGGTCGTTTGTACTCCCGCACAGAGGCTGAAGACAGAGGAGCACCCTTGGTGATAGGGATACTGGCGTTTTGGCGGTAGGGCTCCATGCCGCCACCAACGGCGCACCACGAGGGATGAAAATGCAAGGGTGGAACCAGCATTTTCGTAGAAGTGCTTCATGCCGTCACAAGGGGCGGCACCACGAACGATGAAAATTAGACCCGGTATGCAGCGGCCCGTTGATCGGGTAGGATCATGAGTTGCACGCCGGGGGTGCTCCAGAACGAGACCGGTTATGCCGCAGCCCGAAGGGGCGAGGAACATAAGGCGAGTGGAGGAGCACCCCGGGCGAGGCAGATGGTGGTATTTTCGTAGAAGTGGACAGCTAGTGGAGGAGCTTTGAGTGAAGGGAGTGAGGGACAGATGGCAATCAAGCTGACGGACTTACCCCACGAAGACCTGTTTGTAGGACCGAACAACGGCTGTCCCGGGTGCGGTGTTGCCATTGCCTTGCGCCAGGCTACCAAGGTACTGGGACCGCGCACGATGGTGACGATCCCGGCTTCCTGTGCTGCCACCATTGGGGGTTCCAACCTGGCGACGGCTTGGAAAATACCCTTTTTCCATGCCCTTTTTGAATGTTCGGCTGCAGTAGCTTCCGGTATCAAGGCCGGGCTTGAACGGCAGGGGAAAAAAGACGTTGTCGTTGTCTCATGGGCAGGCGACGCCGGTAGTGCTGACATTGGATTTCAAGCTTTGAGTGGTGCGGCGGAACGCAACGAAGATATACTACATGTCTGTTACGACAACGAGGTGGCCATGAACACGGGGGGACAGGCCAGCAGCTCTTCTCCCGAGTCTGTTTTTACCACCCTCACCCCTGCGGGTAAACCCACCGGCAAGAAGGATATGCTGGCCATTATGGCCGCACACCGGGTGCCCTACGTGGCCTCGGCCTCCATCGGGTATCCAGAGGACTTTGTTAACAAGGTGGCCACAGCCCGTAAGGTGAAAGGCTTTCGGTATCTCCACGTCCTGGCCCCGTGTTTTCGCGGGTGGCAGATCCCGGCGGCAAGGACGGTAGAAATGGCCCGGTTGGCTGTTGACAGCGGGTTGTGGCCTCTCTACGAGCTCGTCGACGGAAAGAAGCGGGTTACCGTGGAGCCGGCGAGGCGGGTCCCGGTGAAAGATTACATCCGTCCCCAGGGTCGTTTTGCCCCTTTGAGTGACCATGACCTGGAAGCAATACAACGACAGGTTGAGGCTGGCCAAGGGTGTTTTGGGGCGAAGTGGTGAGGAGTGGAGGTGATGTCCGTGGTTGAAGTGAGATTTCACGGGCGGGGTGGGCAAAGCTACCTGGCATTTCCCCGGCTTCTTGGTGAAGCAGCACTATTAGATGGGCTTTATGCCCAGGTTTACGCATCCTTTGGAACCATCAGGCCCGGGATGCCGTCCTATGCCGGTGTTCGCATCGACCGGGCCTTTATCCGGACCCGCTCCACTAATGCGAGCCTTCCGGACCACGTTGTGGTTCTCGACAACAGCCTTCTCCTGGTGGACGATGTAACCAGCGGGCTGCGTCCGGGTGGCACCGTCCTTGTTGGAAAGGGGATCGGTGTCGCTGAACTCAAGGAGAAAGTTGGGTCGGACTTCAAGATCCACCTCCTTGAGGTTGGGGAGGAGGTACCGGCCTTGGCCCGGCAGGTTGCTGTGTTAGCGGAAATAAACCGGGTCATTGGTCTCATTTCGCCCCAGGCCCTGTTCCAGTTGGTGGACTCCCGGGTTCCGGCCGAGGAACGCCCTGCGTGCCATGCTGAAATAGAGAAAAGGATCAGCGGGTAGCCTGGAACAAGACCGGTTCGCACCGCTGCCCGGGCCAGGGTCTGGACTGCGGTGCACTGCTCTGCTCTCACTTTCACCTCCCGTTCTCGCCTTCCGGAGGCGCAAGCTGCTTACCAAGGCACGAGCCGCGGTGGCCAGAGGAGTGTTGTTTCCGCCTCGTCCCTCTCTGGGGACGATTTCTATTTATGCATTGGGTAACATCAGGCACCTGTGCACCGCTGACCAGGCGGCAATGTAGGGAGAAGCGATGTAGATCGCGGCCTGCCGGGCCCCCATACGACCCGGCGTATTCCGAACCGTGGTCGTCAAGACCGAATCAGTGCTTCCCGCAACCCCCAGGTGGTTTCCGCCGCAGGGCCCACATCCTGGCGGGGTGATGATCCCCCCGCTTGCACGGATCACCGCGGTGTAGCCCTCTCTTTCCATGGCTCCCAGCACCCGGGCGGAAGCAGGAACGACGACAAGGTTTACCCCTGGATGAACACGCCGCCCCGACAGAACCTCGGCCAGCACCTGCATATCTTCGAGACGGCCGGCGGAGCAACCACCGACCACTACCTGGGTCAGGGGAACCCCACTTACCTCGGCCAGGTCCCGGACATTGGCCGGAGAGGGTGGACAGGCGACCACGGGAGACATGCTCGAGGCGTCAAGTTCGATTGTTTCCTCAAAGCCTCCGGAGGTGGTGTCCTCCCCTTCATCGATCCAACCGGTTACAGCTCCCAGTTCCCCCATCATGTTGGTGAGGGTCATGCGCTCCGACCAGCTGAGGGCTTTGACAGCACTCCCCCCCACGGCCAGGGCCTTTCCCTTGAGGGTGTCTGTTCCGAAGTTTTTCAGCAGGTGTAGGGCCATGTCTTTGGCCCCCACCCCTGGACCGGGCTGCCCTTCGATCAGGCAGCGAACGACAGGCGGTACCTCTAGGGTCAGGTGGCCGGTGGCAAGGATCCAGGCCATTTCGGCGGGGGAGACCGAAAAGCCCAGGGCTCCCCAGGCTCCAACGGTGGCCATGTGCCCGTCGGCCCCGGCTACGACAGCCCCGCGGGACGGGCGTAGGGTTTCGGCGATGACCTGGTGGATGACCCCTTCACCCCGCTGGTAGAGTTTCACGCCGTGGCGGCGGCAGAATTCCAACATTAACAAATGGGCTTCTCTAGCCGTACTTGTTGGAGCTGGAAGGAAATGATCCAGGCTCCATACAACCCGCGTGGGGTCGAAAACTGTCTTCGCCCCCAGTTTTTCGAAGGCTTCGATTACCTTAGGGCCAGACCCGTCGTGGGCCACCGCCAGCTCAACGGGAACAGATACCTTTTGTCCTACTTCTACGGTGGTTTGTCTTGTAGCGCGGGCAATGGACCTTTGGAGCAGGTTCACTGCTTGATCCCTCCTCAGGGTTTAATAAGAAAGGGCCATCCTGACTTTTTTCAACGGCGTTCCCGTGATGCCGCAACTGCCAAAGGGCAGTTAGAAGGAGATGCCGCAACTGCCAAAGGGCAGTTAGAAGGAAAAGAGTTGGCCCCGGGACTCCCCCCTTGGGAAGCCCAGGACCTTGATCGGGTCAAGTACATTGCTCTCCACTTGGCCAATTTGTGGCGGCCGGCCGCGGACTGGAGAACCGGTCAGTGGGAGAGGGGTCAACTGCCGTTCTTGACTGACCTGGAGGCCCGGAGTTGGATAATGATCGGGATCACCAGGGCAGCGAAGGCCGCGATCATCAAGACCAGTGCAATGGGCCTCGTGAAGAAGATGCTGAAGCTGCCCTGGGAAAGCATCAAGGACAGCCGCATTGTTTTTTCGGCGAGAGGTCCGAGGACGAGAGCCAGAACCAGCGGTGCCGCCGGAATCTTGAGCTTCTTGAAGAGGTAGCCGATAACGCCGAAAATCAAGGCAATCCAAACGTCGATGAGGTTGTTCCTGATACTGAAGGTACCCACAAGGGTAATGACGATGATCAAGGGCATTAGAATGTTCTTCGGTGTCAGGAGGACCCTGACGAAGAGCGGGATAAAGACGATGATCATGATCGCCAGGAGGATGTTGCCGACGTACATACTCGCAATGGCGGCCCAGGCGAAGTCAGGTCGCTGGGCAAAGAGGAGCGGGCCTGGGCGGAGACCGTACATCATGAAGGCACCCAAGAGAACGGCAGTTGTGGCTGACCCGGGAATGCCGAGGGCCAAGAGGGGTACCATGGCTCCGGCCGACGCCGCGTTATTAGCAGCTTCAGGGGCAGCAACGCCGGGGAGGTGCCCCTTGCCGAACCTCTGGGGGGTCCTGGAGAAGTTCTTCTCTGTGGCGTAGGCCATGAAGGAGGCCATCGTTGCCCCTGCACCCGGGAGAACGCCGATTGCAAAGCCGATGATTGCTCCGCGGATCCAGGCTTTCCAGAGGGAGAAGAACTCACGGGCTTTGGGGAACATATTTCTCAGTCCGACCTTGGAGGTGATCATTTCCCCGTAAGCCATGGATTCCATCCCCGCCAGCACTTCAGCAACACCGAAAAGGCCCATGACGACGGGTAGAAAGTCGATACCGTCCAAAAGCTCCAGGACACCATAGGTATACCGGCCAACACCGGAGACGATGTCCAGGCCGACCATGGCCAGCATCAGGCCGAAAAATGTTGAAATGAGCCCTTTAATGGGGGAGTCGCCGGCAAGACCGGTCAGGGTGGTTAGGCCCATGACCATGAGGGCAAAATACTCTGGAGGCCCGAAATTTAGAGCCCACCTGGCGAGGGATGGTGCCAGGAAAGTCAACATGATGATGCCAAAGGTTCCACCAATAAAGGAACTCCCGGACGCCACCGTAAAAGCATGCCCCGCCCTACCCTGCTGGGCGAGTGGGTGTCCGTCGAGAGAAGTCATGACTGCTGCAGGGTCACCGGGGGCATTGATCAGGATGGCGGAAATGCTCCCACCGTACATTGCACCGTAATAAACACCGGCCAGCAGAATCACGGCCGTGATTGGATTCATCCCGTAGGTGATCGGCAGGAGGACGGCTACTCCTGTGGCGGATCCGATTCCGGGAAGTGCCCCGATGATGGCTCCTAGGATTACGCCAATGGTGGCCATGAGGACGTTGATGGGCGTCAAGGCGGTAGAGAGACCTTGCAGTAGCAGTTGTAGGGTTTCCATAGCCTAAGTACTCCCTTCTGCCGCTGAACTTAAAACCCGAGGATCCCGCTGGGAAGCGGAATCATCAGCCATTTGATAAAGATGAATTGGACAACGAGCGAGGTGCCGATGGCAACCCCAATGATCGCTAGGATACTTCGGTTACCCAGGTACCAAGTCAAAATGCCCATAAAGAGGGCAACGCTCAGAAAAGTTCCCAAAATGTCCAGCAGCAGGGTCATAGCTAGACCACCGCTGATGATGGTTAGGATGCGCAAGTGGGCAGCCCGATCCGTAGGGAACCAATTCTTGGGAAAGCTAGTTTGGCGCAAGGTCGACATGAGATAGAGAGCAGCACTGGTGACCATGCCCCAGCCGATATAGCGTGGGAGGAACCCCGGACCGGGCTTATTGTCAAGCAAGTACTGGTAGGTTGTGTAAGAGGTGGTGATAAAGTATACCCCGAGTGCTAGAAAGATTAATGCGGTTATTATTTCAGCTTTCTTCAAGCTAGGTGTACACCTCCTTTAATGAGCCGGGGGGTTACCGGGAGAAGCCGGCTTTGAAGCCGGCTTCTCCCTCAAGCCGCCTTATTTGCCTTTGTAAACACCGATGGCCTTGAGAACGTCGATGAGGCCGGGTTCGATCTTGGCCATGTATGCTCCGAATTCCTCGCCCGGCAGGTAGGCTGAAGTCAGCATGTTACGCTTGATATAATTTTCCTGCCAGTCCGCATCTTCGCTGACCTTCTTCAAAACCTCTTGCATTGTCTTCACGGCTTCCTCGGGCATATCCTTGGGTCCGACAACACCGCGGAACATCTGGAAGGTGACGTCGTAGCCTAATTCCTTGGCGGTCGGGACGTCAGGGAGATCCTTCAGGCGCTCTTCGCGGAAGACGACCAGTGGACGAAAGTCACCGGACTCGATGGCACCAATGGCCTCGTTGGGGTTAAAGATACCGGAGTCGATCTGCTTACCCATCAGGTTGGTATTGACTTCACCACCGCTGTCGAAGGGGATGTAGTTAAAGTCCACTCCGGCAGCATTTTCCAGCATACCCACGACCATATTGTCCTCGGCACCCAAGGCAGTTCCGCCCACGGTGAATTCACCAGGTTTCTGCTTGGCGGCCTCCAGGACCTCTTCCAGGCTCTGATATGGGGAATCCTTATGCACCAGGAGGAGGAACTCGTCCAGGGCCAGCCGGGCGATGGGGGTGAAGTCCCTCCAGCTGTAGGTACCCATACCAGTCATCGGAGCAGTCATCTGGCCGGTGATGAAGGTGAGGATCTTGTAAGCATCACCAGGATTCTGGGCAACGTAGGTGGAGCCCACGCTTCCGCTTCCGCCCGGCTTGTTGACGACCTGGATCGGTTCTGGAAGCAGGTTGTTCTGTTCAATCACCTTAACGATAAAGCGACCCAAGCGGTCACTACCGCCGCCAGGGGAATAGGGAACGGTCATTTCAATGGGTTTCTGCGGCCAGGCGGCTGTTTCTTTCTCTTCTTCCTTGGCCGGTTCGCTGGCCTGGGGTTCCTCTTCTTTTGGCTCCTCAGCCTGGGTGCCGCAGCCGCTGGCAACCAGCAGCATCGAGAGGACCAGCACCAGGGAGATAACCAAAACTAACAACCGAGACCTTTTCATCTAGACCCCTCCTTTAAACAAGTTAATTAAATTCAACTGAAGTGATTAGGTAGATTAGCAGCGGGTGTTACTTCCCCCCTTTCTCCAGGCTCTGAATTCAGCATCCAAACCGTAAGGGCTTGTCCCGTAGTGCCGCCTAAACTGCACCCTTTGCGCGGGAATGCCCTTTTCTGTTGTCAGCAAGGAAGAAGTCTCAGTGGCTGGGACGATTCTTAGTACTACGAAAATGCCACGATCCGCCTCGCCATGGTTGCTCCTCCACTCGCCTTTCTTATTCGGCGGCCCTCTGGGCCTGCGGCATACCCGGTCTCGTTCCGGAGTAACCCTGGCGTGTAACCTTTGCGAAATACCGCTTCAAATTTTTGTGTTTCGGGGTGCCGCCGCACCGCAGGGCGGCATGAAGCACTATTCACCCATGGTGTCTAAAAAGTGTGGTACCAGGCTGACCGAAAACGTAAGACAAGTAAGTATTTTCGGATTAGTACGTAAATATTCGCGGCCCAAATTTGGAACCCCTGCCTCACGGGCAACAATGTTTCAAAAATATCAGTTTATTGATACATTTAAGACGCAAGTACCGTGCCAAACTTGCTCCATAATTCAGAAATTGAGAAAGTCGCTGTAGAGTCTGGTTCCCGGCCTTTTGCCAGCGGGCAGGGACGGGAACCAAAGGGTGTAACCTTTCCGATTTTTAGCGGTTGATGTTTCATTTCGAACAACCAGCACCATGGTCTGGGGCCAGGACAAGGAAGGGGCAAAGGAGGAAAGACGAAAACCAAGCAATAGGAAAAAAAAGAAAGAGAGCGAATTAGAACACCCAAGGTGCAAACCAAAGTTCTCCGGTGAGAACGGTAAACTGGATGAAAATGATATACTATAAGGGAGGAGGTGGGCAGGGTTGGACCTGAAGGAAAGGCTCCTGGAGGACATGAAAAAAGCGATGAAAGCCCGGGAATCGGGCCGTGAGAGGCTGTCATTGATCCGGATGCTGCGGGCCGCCATCAAGAACGCCGAGATTGAAAAGGGGTGTGACCTGGATGACCCTGGTGTGGTGGAGGTCCTGGCCGGTGAGCTAAAAAAGCGTAAAGATGCCCTGGAAGAGTTTCGCAAGGCCGGGCGTGATGACCTGGTCAAGGCTACCGAGAAGGAGCTGGAGATCCTCGCAGAGTACCTGCCGGAACCCCTGGGTGAGGAAGAAATCAGGCAGATGGTCATCGCCCTGGTGGAAGAAATGGGGGCCACAGGACCAAAGGACCTGGGCAGGGTTATGGGGCGTGTCATGCCCCAGGTGAGGGGCAGGGCCGATGGACGGGTAGTGAACCGGGTTGTCCGCGAGGTTCTTGCTGGAGAGTAAGAGGGAGACCGGCGGGTGCGGTAGGTACTTAAAGAGGAACAGCCCGCACCGATAGCATGTCTTAGGCCGTTGATGGCCAGGAAGAAGAGGCGGTGGCCCCTGGGGAGCCTGGAGGAGGGGAAAGGTTGAATCACTACCGGAAACCGCACGGTTGGTGTACCTTAGTAGTTCTGGTCTTCTGGCTGGTGGGCCTGGTCCTGGGACTGCCGGCGGTGGAAGGGGCCGGAACGTCACAGTCGACAGTAGTGGTGGCCCGGATCGATGACCTGGCTGTCGATGCCGGTCTCGCCCGGTACCTGGAAAGGGCTTTCGGCAGGGCCCAAGAGCTTGGGGCCGATGCCGTGATCCTGGAGATCACCACTCTCGGGGGTTTTGTCAAAGATGCTTTGAGGATTCAGGACACCATCGAAGCGGCTGAGGTTCCCGTGGTCGCTTTTGTGCTGGAAAGGGCCTGGTCGGCCGGGGCCTTAATCACCCTGGCGGCCGACCACGTGGTCATGGCGCCGGGCAGCAGCATTGGGGCGGCAGAACCGCGTCCGGCCGATGCCAAGACCATTTCCGCCTTACGGGCCCAGTTCGAGGGTGCGGCCGAACGCCACGGCCGGGACCCAAAGGTGGCAGCCGCCATGGTGGACGCCAAGGTGGAAATTCAAGGACTGGTAGAGCAGGGGGAACTGTTGACCCTGACCGCCGAGGAGGCCAGGCGGGTTGGTTATGCCGACCTGGTTACTGCTGATCGGCAGAGGATTCTAAACTACCTGGGCCTGCAAGGCGCCCGTATCGAAGAGGTGCTTCCTACCGGGGCCGAAAGGCTGGCCACCTTTCTAACACACCCGGTGGTCGCCCCCATTTTGCTCACCCTGGGATTCATTGGCCTGGTATTAGAGTTCTTTCTTCCCGGTTTCGGTGTTTTCGGGATTACAGGGCTGGTTTTTCTTGGGCTCTTTTTTGGGGGGCACCTGGTTGCCGGGTTTGCCGGCTGGGAAGTCGTGGCCCTCTTCCTTCTCGGGCTGGTGCTCCTGGTCTTCGAAATCTTCGTTCCCGGTTTTGGTGTTTTCGGGTTTGGAGGGATCCTGGCCATCATGGCCAGTGTCTTCCTGGTATCGGGAAGCGTGGAACAGGGGATTCGCTCCCTGGCGGTTTCCTTTTCGGCAACAGTGGTGGTAACGGCATTCGCGGCGCGGTATGCAGCCAAGAGAGGGTTCTTTACCCGGTTTGCCCTAAACTTGAAACAAAGGCGGGAGTCCGGGTACGTGGCGCCGGCAGCAGCCCGGGAACTACTGGGAAAGGAAGGGAAGGCCATTAGCCCCCTGAGGCCGGCCGGTGTGGCCGAGATTGGTATGGCCAGGGTGGACGTGGTATCCGAGGGTGGTTTTGTGAGCCCGGGGACCCGGGTCAGGGTGATCCGTGTGGAAGGGTCCCGGGTCGTGGTGCGTCCCGTGGACGACGGTCCGGATAGGGGAAGGTAGGTGGTCGTCATTTCTTGGGCACCGGAAGGATGTTGATTGGCGGCGGTAAACAGGTATCTGCGCGCGGATTCTAAAGACAAGGAGGAGATAGGATGCCGGGTTTGGATGGTTTGATTGTTCTTTTGATCTTCCTGGCCCTGGGATTTATTTTGATCAGTGTCCTGTTCAGCTTTATTCCCATCGGGCTCTGGATCTCGGCCCTGGCTGCCGGGGTGCGGGTCGGCATTCTCAACTTGGTTGGCATGAGGTTTCGAAGGGTACCACCGGCCAAGATTGTCATCCCGTTGATTAAAGCCACCAAGGCCGGTTTGGATGTTGAGATCGACAAGCTTGAGGCCCACTACCTGGCTGGCGGTAATGTAGACCGGGTGGTCAATGCCTTGATCGCGGCCCAGAGGGCAGAGATCAGTCTGACCTTTGAAAGGGCGGCGGCCATTGACCTGGCTGGCCGGAATGTGCTTGAAGCCGTTCAGATGACGGTCAATCCCAAGGTGATTGAGACCCCGGTGGTGGCGGCGGTGGCCAAGGACGGTATCGAGGTCAAGGCCAAGGCACGGGTAACGGTCCGGGTCAATATCGACCGCCTAGTAGGTGGTGCCGGCGAGGAAACTGTCATTGCCCGGGTGGGAGAAGGAATAGTTACCACCGTTGGCTCGGCGGGAAACCACAAGGAGGTCCTGGAGAACCCTGATTCCATTTCCCAGACAGTACTGAACAAGGGCCTCGATGCGGGAACTGCCTTCGAGATTCTTTCCATCGATATCGCCGATGTTGACGTGGGACGGAATATCGGGGCTAAACTAAGAAGCGATACCGCTGAAGCCGACAAGCGTATCGCTCAGGCCAAGGCCGAGGAAAGGCGGGCCATGGCGGTTGCCTTTGAGCAGGAAATGACCGCCAAGGTAGCAGAGATGAGGGCCAAGGTGGTGGAAGCCGAAGCCGAGGTTCCACGCGCCATGGCCCAGGCTTTACGCGAGGGCAAGATGGGTGTGATGGACTATTACAACATGAAGAACATCTTGGCCGATACCGAGATGAGGCAGGCTATTTCCCGAATCAGCCGTGAGGAAACCCATGAGGAGAGCGAGAAGAGATAGGGTTCGGTTGGGGGTAGATGACCCGTGGATACCCTAATTGTGATGGCTGTCATCATTTACCTGGTGGCCAGGGCCATGGGCCGGGCCTGGGAGCGGGGACGTCCAGACCGCCGGCGGCCTTTTCCACCCGCGCCTGGTGAAAGGCGAGGTGTCCATCCCCTGGACCGGGAGCGAAGGGCTCTTCCCCGGCAGGAAACCTGGGAGGCCCCCGAGGCAAGGCCGGCAGAGGTTCTTGGCGGCCCCAACTTATCGCCCCTGGGCCGGGAGTGGGACCAGGCCGGAGAGAAGGATTCAGACTGGGACCGGGATCAAGACTGGCTCGGGGTCCATACCGGCCGGGTTGTGGCTGAACCCGGTGAGACCGGGGGCCGTGAAATTGAAACCAAAGAGGAAGCTGTCAGGCACTGGGATAAAAAGACCAGAAGAAGACACCCCTTTCTGGGAAGGCTCGGGTCCAGGGACTTGGCCAGAGCCTTGATTATGTCGGAGGTTCTAGGGCCGCCTCGTGCCCAAAGGGGGTTGCGGCAAGGTTTGAGGCGTTAAGAAGGCCTCATTTCTGGGGACTGTTTCCCAGCGGTCTACCGGTGGAACCTCGACGTTAGGGGCCGATTTTTTCGGAAATTGCCCGGATCCTTTCCAGGAGGGTGTAGGCTGGGTTGCCCTCCTGGATTTGAGGTTGGTGCTCCTGGATCCTCACGGGTACCACCCTCACCTGTTGAACCCCTTTTCGGGTCAGGATTAACTCCAGGATCATGCTGCGACGGGTAATCTCGCGCTTCTGGTCCATGATGAAGTTTCCCAGGCTGTAGGCAATAAGCTTGCCCTTGTACAGCTCCAAGCCCTGGACGGCATGGGGGTGAGAACCCAGGACAATGTCGGCTCCGGCGTCGATGGCCCAGCGCCCGAACCTCTTTTGCCCCTCGTTAGGCACCTCCACGTACTCGTCCCCCCAGTGAAAGGCCACCACCACCACGTCTGCTAACCGGCGGGCGTTCTCAATGTCACGGCGGATTTCCTCCAGGTGGTTCTCACCCAAAGTGGCTACACCGGGCCTGTTGTCGGTGGCGCTGAAGGAGCGGGGATAGGAGTAGGTCCAGAAGATGTCCCCGAATGCGCTGTACCCTAGGAAAGCAACGGTAATGCCGTTTTTTTCGATTACCGCCGGGCGGTGGGCTTCGGCATAATTTCGGCCCCCGCCTGTGTACCGGACCTGGTTCTCCTCGAGGATCTTGAGGGTTTCAAGGAAATTGGGGGTATCATAGTCGAGGATGTGGTTGTTGGCCAGGTTGACCACGTCGATCCCAGCCTCAACGAGGGTTTTCGCGCTTTCCGGGGCGGCCCGAAACCAAATCCCCTTGTTGGGAATCGGGTGCCCCGTGGTGCCGAAAGGTGACTCCAGGTTGGCAAAGGCAATGTCGGCCCTTTTCAGCCGTTCCCCGGTGTTCCCGAAGGCATAATCTAGCCCGTACCTGGCGATCTTGGAGGCCACCCCGCGGGCCAACATCACGTCCCCCACTGCAGCGAGGGTCAGGCTGGGCTGCTTCTTACCGTAAACAACATCCCTGGCTGGCTGGGAACCAAGCCATTCTCCGAAATCCTCGACCGCATCCCGGTTAGGAACCAGGTATGGTTCCAGGACCCTGGCCAGCAGGTTTGGCTGCCGGTCCCGGCGTACCAGGACTACTGGCAGTGAGAGGGGGTAGCGGCCGGTTGCGATTGAGATCCGGGTGGGCATGATTCCGTCGATTTCCAACGGGCGTAGGGGCATCTTTACCTGGTGGAGACTACCTGCCAGGATCAAATCCTCCGTTGGTGACACCCAGGTGGGGGTACCGGGAGCTGTCAGTGCAGCCAGGGGTCGAACGGCAACTGTCCCGGGCTGGTCAACCCCGAGGTCGGCCCAAGCCAGGTTTTCACCGTCCAGGAGGGCAACTGCCTGCCGGCTGGTCAGGGACTGGAGGGGATGGAGGAAGGGAACCGCCAAGACGACATGTTGGTAGAAGGCGATTTGAGAGGAAAGCTCGAAAAGCCTTGAAGGCCCGAAAAACCTGTCAGGCCCATAAACCCCGGCTGAAGTCCCGGGGTATTCTGCATCTTTCCGCAGCAGAGCCAGGTCGGCCTCTCCACCGGCAACCTCGGCGACGGCGGCCTGGGGGTCGGCGACCCGGGCGGAGACCACGAGAGCGGGATTGCCCTCCAGAAACTTGTTGACAAGGCCTTTTGCGGTTTCCTCCAGCTCGGGCTGGGTGACGAGAACTACTTCCCCGGGGGCCCGGTCAACCCTTAACCCGACGGTTGACTGGTAAAGGGCAGCTGCCGTACCGGCCAGCAAGAGCAGGGTCAGGGTTGCGGCAGCAAGGACAATGGTCCGTGATCTTTGTGTCACACAGGGTGCCTCCCCGTGGCGGTCAGCCGTGGAGTGACTGTTCCTAGAATACCCCGGCGGCGACCAGATGGACCAGGCGCGGAAACTACTAAGAGACTTTTAGTGCTTGTAGTTCTTGATGAACCTTTAAATTATTGTTTTAACCCAAGTTTGAGACCTGAACCTTGAAAAATCCCGAAAACTCAATGGTTTCCGGGCATACAAA
>SESX01000159.1 GCA_004367365.1 Candidatus Acetocimmeria pyornia | reverse complement strand
GAAAGGGGCGGCCCGGCACGGGGCAAAAAGGATGACCCTTGAGGTCCGGCAGTCAAACAAACCGGCCCAAAAACTGTACGAAAAAATGGGTTTTATCAGGCAGGGGATACGAAAGGGTTATTACACCGATACCGGTGAGGATGCCTATATTATGTGCCAGGATAACCTGGTCGAATTCCTCGAGCGAAAGGCTGGTGAGGGTGACTACACCCAAACCGGTTCACCGGTTGAATCGAGATGACGGGGGTTGGAGGTAGACAGGTTGGGAACACTGATTCTGGGCATTGAAACCTCCTGCGATGAAACTGCGGCGGCAGTGGTGGAAGGGGGAACTAGGGTCCGTTCGAATGTGGTTTCCTCCCAGGTGGACCTCCATGCTAAATACGGTGGGGTCGTCCCTGAGATTGCTTCCCGGCGCCACCTGGAGTTAATTCTCCCCATCATAAAGGAGGCCATTGACGGGGCAGGGATCGGGCTCGACGACCTGGACGCAGTGGCTGTTACCCAGGGCCCAGGGCTGGTGGGGGCACTTCTGGTAGGGGTTGCCACCGGAAAGGCCTTGGCTTACGCCCGCGGTATCCCGCTTATCGGGGTAAACCACCTTGAAGGCCATATCTACGCCAATTTTCTCTCCGGGGAACCACCGGAGTTCCCCCTGGTCTGCCTGGTGGTGTCGGGAGGGCATACCGACCTCCTTTACATCGAGGACCACGGCCGCGTCGAGGTCCTGGGACGGACCAGGGATGATGCTGCCGGGGAGGCATTCGATAAAGTGGCCCGAACCCTGGGCCTGGGCTACCCAGGGGGACCACAGGTAGATGCCCTGGCCCAAAAAGGGGACCCGGCTGCACTGGCCTTCCCCAGGGCTTACCTCGAGGAGGGGAGCCTGGATTTCAGCTTCAGTGGTCTGAAAACAGCGGTCCTCGTCTACCTGGAAAAGGAAAAGGAAGCAGACCACCCGGTGAACCGCGCGGATGTGGCGGCCAGCTTCCAGAATGCTGTGGTTGATGTTCTGGTGGACAAGACCCTGGCGGCGGCCCAAAGGAAAGCAGCCAAAAGGATTATCCTGGCCGGCGGGGTGGCGGCCAACACCAGGCTTCGGTCTGAGCTGGCCCTGCGTGCCCGAAACCTAGGCCTGCAGGTCAGTTTCCCTCCTCCTGCCCTCTGTACCGACAACGCCGCGATGATTGCTTCTGCCGGATACTTTACGTGGCTGAGGCGGGGGGCTTCACCCCTTAACCTGAATGCTGTGCCGAATCTCGAGCTGGGTGGGGAAGGTAACTGATGCGCCGCTTGAAACGCTACCGTACCGGTTCCAAGAACGCCATGGCTTACTGGACGCGCTTTGCCAGCCCCTGGCGCACAAGTGTTAATTTCGCGGTTCTTACCGTAGCCAGGTACCTTCCTTTCCTGGGGTTGAAGAGGTTTCTCTACCGCCTGCTGGGGATGAAGGTGGGTCGCAACGTCTCGGTAGGCCTGGCGGCCATGTTCGATATCTTCTTTCCGGAGTTAATCCACCTGGGGGACAATACGGTTGTGGGTTACAACACCACGATCCTCACCCACGAGTTCTTGGTGGACGAATTCCGAACTGGGGAGGTCCATATCGGCAGGGACGTGGTCATCGGGGCCAACACCACCATCCTGCCGGGGCTGGTCATCGGTGACGGGGCAGTGGTATCCGCCCAGAGCTTGGTGAACAAGGACGTACCACCGGGAACCATGGTGGGTGGGGTTCCGGCGCGCCCGATACGGTCAACCCGGGTGGAGGTGGCTGCAGGTTGGGAGCCAGTCCCGACCACGGGGCCCCCGGAGGGAAAGGCTGAAAACAGACGTGGGGGAGTGAGTGGTATCTTACACGAATTCAACGGAAAAAAACCAAGGGTAGCGGATACGGCCTTCATCGCCAGTGGGGTCCAGATCATCGGGGATGTTACCATTGGTGCGGGTTCAAGTTTCTGGTTCAATTCCGTGGCCCGGGGAGACGTCGAACGGGTTGTGGTGGGAAAGGACACCAATGTTCAGGAGGGGGCGGTTTTGCACGCCGACCCAGGTCTACCCCTTGTCATCGGCGACCGGGTGACCATCGGCCACGGGGCAGTGGTACATGGTTGCACGGTAGAGGATGAAGTCCTGGTTGGTATTGGGGCCATCGTCCTGAACGGGGCGGTTGTCGGAAAGGGTGCCGTGGTGGGGGCCGGAAGCGTTGTTCCCGAAGGGAAGAGAATTCCAGCCGGTGCCCTGGCGTTAGGGGTTCCGGCACGGGTTGTCCGCCAGTTGAGTGAGGAGGAGCAGGCCCGGGTATGCCAAACAGCTATCCATTACGCCCAAAAGGCAGCCAGGTACCGGGAAGGCCAGTGGAAGACCGTCGAACAAGAATAGAGGGAGAAGGTCTGGTTGATTTTGCAGGGGATAAGGATTCACTTCATCGGCATAGGTGGTTACGGAATGAGCGGGCTGGCCCGGGTTTTCCTGGAGATGGGGTCGGTGGTTTCGGGTTCGGATGTCAAGGCCTCGGAACGTACCGAGAAACTGGCCCACGCCGGCGCCCGGGTTTTCATCGGTCATCACCCCCAGAACATCAATGGGGCCGAATGGGTCGTGTACAACACCGATGTCCCGCCGGATAATGTAGAACTGGTGGAGGCCCAAAAAAAAGGACTCCGTGTAATGCACCGTTCTGAACTTTTGTCCCTTCTTATCAACGAACGAAAATCCATTGCCATCACTGGTACCCATGGAAAGACCACCACTACGGCTATGACTGCCCTGGCCCTGGAAGTTGGCGGCCTTGACCCCACTGTTTTGATCGGCGGGGAAACCACCGAGTTCAACGGTAACGCCAAGCTGGGGAGAAGCCCGTACCTGGTGGCCGAAGCCGACGAGAGCGATGCTTCCTTTCTCCGGTACCGGCCCCTGGTGGCAGTGATTACAAATATTGAACCAGAGCACCTGGAGCACTACGGCGGTGATTTCAACCGCCTGGTGGAAGCCTTTCGTCAGTTTGCACAACAGGTTCGTCCTGGGGGGCGCGTGGTTTTGGGCTGGGATAATCCTACCAGCCGCGGGCTGGCCGAGGCCCTTGACCCTTCCTCCGTGGTCACCTTTGGTTTTTGTGAAGGTGCTGAGCTCCGGGCTGTTGACCTTCGCGAGCATGAGGGTGGGAACACGGCCACGTTGGTCCGCAACGGTCGGAGACTGGGAAATTTAGGCCTGAAAATTCCCGGCAAACATAACATCGCAAACGCCCTGGCGGCTGCGGCGGCTTCCCTTGAGGTTGGGATTCCCTTTGACCGGATCCGTGCTTCCCTGGCCCGTTTCCAGGGGGTAAAAAGAAGATTTCAGGTCATCGGTCGCAGCCGGGGTATCCTGGTGGTGGACGACTATGCTCATCACCCTACAGAGATCAGGGCTACCCTGGCAGCGGCCCGGGAAGGAAATCCCGAGAGGGTGGTGGCGGTATTTCAGCCCCAGCGCTATGTGAGGACGGGGTCGCTGATGGAGGAGTTCAGCCGTTCCTTTGACCTTGCGGATGAGGTGGTACTGGCCGAAATCTATGCCCCGCCAGGTGAAAAACCCATTCCCGGGGTGAGTTCCTACCAGTTGGGTAAATTGGTTGAGGGGCAGACAGGACAGGTGGTTCCGGTTTTCGACACCAAGGAGGAGGTTTTAGATTACCTTTTGAAAATGGTACGTCCCGGTGATACCGTTCTGACCATGGGTGCCGGGGATATCTGGAAGATAGCCCACCGGCTGGCGGAGGTGCTCCGGGAGCAGGGTCAAGGGTTTTTGGGCCGGCGGAAAGACGCTCGAACTGACGGCACTTTTAATAGTTAAAGGAGGGGGAGCTCCCCTCCTTTTGGCTGGCTTCTTGGTGGTCTGTTGGGTAGGTTACAGCTCGATTTCCTTACCTGGCTCCAGTATCATCACCTCGACGCTGGTCTCAGCCTCAACCTTTTCCTTGAACTTGACCGCATCGGCTTGGATTACCGGCCAGGTATTATAGTGCATCGGGATTACCTTCTTGGGGTTGATCATTTTCACGGCCCGTACCGCGTCTCCAATACCCATCACGAAATTGTCGCCGATGGGTACCAGGGCTAACTCGACGTCCTCAAGCTCCCCGAGGAGCTTCATATCGCCGAAGAGGCCGGTATCACCGGTGTGGTAAACCACGTGGCCGAAAAAGTTGACGATGAACCCGCACGCATGGCCGCCTTCAATCCCTGCTCCGTGCAGAGCCGGGGTGAGCCTGACGTACCCAAAATCAAAACCATGTTTCCCACCGATGTGCATGGCGTGGCTGTCGACTCCCTGTTGCTCGTAGTGGCCGGCAATTTCCGCCGTTGAGATGATGGTGGCCTTCTCCTTTTTAGCAATGTTGAGGGCATCCTCGTCGTGGTCGAAGTGGGCATGCGAAACCAGAACGTAGTTAGCCGTGATCTGCGACGCTTTGACCGGAGCGAGGGGATTTGATTCTAAAAAAGGGTCGATGATCAGCCCAATATTATTTTCTTGCAGGAGGAAGCAGGCGTGTCCCAGGAATCTGACTTTCATTCCTTTGGCCTCCTTTGGTTAAACTCGACCTATATTATACCAAAGATTACCTGTAGAGACAAGCTAACCACCTTTGGTGACAATATCAGAGCACGATCACAAAGAAAGAAAGTGGTCTTGATGAATGGAAGAGGTTGTGCTATGCTGAGTGAAAGGTTTTTGGGTCTAGAACCGGCTGCCAGGGGAAGGACAGTACTTTTTTAACCGGAGGGGGAGGAAATGACTCAAGACCATTACCTGGAGAAGTTTGGCAAAGAAGGGTTAACCTTTGACGACGTCCTCTTGGTGCCCGCTGAATCAGACGTCCTGCCACGTGATGTTGACCTGAGAACACGCTTTACCCGGGAAATAACCATCAATATTCCCTTGGTTAGTGCCGGGATGGATACCGTAACAGAAGCCCGGATGGCCATTGCCATCGCCAGGGAAGGTGGGATTGGGGTCATCCACAAAAACATGTCTATCAAGGACCAGGCCTCAGAGGTGGATAAGGTTAAGCGGTCCGAACACGGGGTGATTATTGACCCCATCTATCTTTCCCCGGAAAACACCATTGAGGATGCCCTTCAGATCATGGCCAAGTACCGGATTTCGGGTGTTCCTGTCGTTAATGAAACGGGTCGACTGGTTGGCATTATCACCAACCGCGACATCCGTTTTGAAGAGGATTACAAAAAACTTCTGGATGAGGCCATGACCAAAGAGAACCTGATTACCGCTCCCGTGGGGACAACCCTGCCTGAAGCCCGGCGGATTTTGGGTAAGTATAAAATAGAGAAACTACCCCTGGTGGACGAGGATTTTCGGTTGAAAGGCCTCATTACCATCAAGGATATCGAAAAAGCCCGGAAATTTCCCAATTCGGCCAAGGATAGCAACGGAAGATTGTTGGTGGCCGCTGCCGTTGGGGTTTCCCGGGGTAGCATTGAACGGATGAGAGCCCTGGTTGCCGCCGGGGTAGATGTCCTGGTGATTGATACCGCCCACGGGCACTCGAAAAACGTGCTCCGGATGGTGAGGGAGGCGAAAAAGAAATTCCCGGAGGCCCAGGTCGTGGCTGGTAATGTAGCCACAAGGGAAGGTGCCAGGGCCCTGATTGAGGCCGGTGTTGACGGCGTTAAAGTGGGGGTAGGGCCTGGTTCCATCTGTACTACCCGGGTGGTATCTGGAATTGGCGTTCCACAGATTACGGCCATCTTTGAAGCGGCCCAAGAAGCGGCCCAGGCCGGGGTGCCGGTCATTGCCGACGGTGGGATCCGGCTCTCGGGTGATATTACCAAGGCCATTGCGGCGGGAGCCGACAGCGTCATGATCGGAAGCCTTTTTGCCGGAACTGAGGAAAGCCCAGGGGAACTTGAAATCTACAAGGGGCGTAGCTTCAAAGTTTACCGTGGGATGGGTTCCCTGGGGGCCATGAAGGAAGGGAGCAGTGACCGTTACTTCCAGGAAAATGAATCCAAGCTGGTGCCTGAGGGTATCGAAGGACGGGTCCCCTACCGGGGTCCCCTGTCGGAAACTGTTTACCAGCTGGTGGGTGGCCTGCGGGCCGGCATGGGATACTGCGGAGCCAGGAACATTAAGGAGCTCAAAACCAAGAGCCGGTTCATCCGTATCACCTCTGCAGGTTTGCGCGAAAGTCATCCCCATGATATTCAGATTACCAAGGAGGCGCCCAACTACAGTTTCGACGGCTAGTGACGGGAGGACAAGGCCTGTTTTCACCTTAAACCTCTGCCTCGCTTGGACGAAGTGGCT
>SESX01000158.1 GCA_004367365.1 Candidatus Acetocimmeria pyornia | reverse complement strand
GAGATCTGGAAGGAAGAGAACATGGCAAAGATCCCGAAAGACAAGAAGATCGTGGTCATCTGTTACACGGGCCATACGGCCAGCCAGGTGACCGCCCTCCTTAACATGCTGGGGTATGAAGCCTACGCCATGAAGTTCGGGATGATGGGGTGGACATCGGATCCCGAAGTCCTGGGGATTTCCACCTATGACTGCAGCAATCCGCCTTCCTACCCGGTGGCGACAGAGGCCACAGAGGGCGGTGCTGACAACGAACTTCCGGAAGTGGCCACCGGAAAGACCACGGCCGAGGAGGTCATCCTGGCCAGGGCCGAAGCCTACCTGACCTCAGGCCAGGGCCCCACGATTTCGGCTGCCGATGTTTATAACAACGTGGTGGTGGCCAAGGACCCGGACTACTTCGTTCTTTCCATCCGCAGCCCGGACCATTACGCCAAGGGGCACGTGGAAGGGTCGATCAATATCCCGTGGCGGGAGATCGCCAAGGAAGAGAACCTAAAGAAGCTGCCGAAGGACAAAAAGATCGTGGTTGTCTGCTACACCGGCCATACGGCGAGCCAGACCACCATGTTCCTGAACCTCCTGGGCTACGAAGCGTACGCCATGAAGTTCGGGATGATGGGCTACAACGCCGACCCCGAGGTACTGAACCTGGCTGCTTTTGACTGCAATCCACCCAATTACCCGGTGGAAGCTGGAAACTAAGGCAGGCTAGTCCTCCATGCCGTCTCTGAAGGGGCGGCACCGTGGAGGAGAAATGGGAAAGACCCGGTCGGAAGTTCTTCTCTCACTTCCGCCGGGTCTTTCCTGGTTCCAAGGCGCGGCCCAAAATCGTGCGCAGCGACGGCATAAGTGCCAGGTTCCGCCCAAAACCCGCCGCGAGGAAGAAGCCTGGACGAGGCAACCAGGTGTCCCGAAAAGTACCATGCTGGTGTGAAAGGAGGGGTTGAGACTTCAGCCAAACTGTCCGGGACCTGGTCTCTTGAGTTTTTCGCCCTCTTGAAGGAACATCTTGAGTGTCAGTTCTTCCCCAGGGGAAAGGACAATAAAGTCTTCTTTTTTCCATTCCCTTCCGAAGAGTTCCTTGAACATTGCCAGGGACCCGGGGATTTCTTCGAGCCTGACACCGCAAAGCTCGGCCACTTCCCGGGCGTAAGCACGGTAATCCTTGATTTCATAGGTACCGGTGTTGATGAGGGCGATCCGGGTGTAGTGCTTGTATGTCTCCCTAGTCACCCAGAGCATGGTTTGCTCATCGTACTTCTCCAGGTACCTCCGGTGCACCTTTAATGGGTCATCACCGTGCTCAATCCAGCCCTTGGTCAGGTAGTAGGTACCCGGTTCTGCATTGAACTCCTCGCGGTATCTTTGTCTTGAACCAAGGAGGAGGGCGATACAGTCGTCAGTTCGGGGTATGACCAAGGGGGAGTTTCTTGCCTTGACCCCTATAACACCGTTGGAACATTGCCCGTAACCGAGGATGATCAGAGCCGTATTGGAGTGATCAATCTCTTTCTGGATTTCACCTCTCATCTCCTCCGGGCGCTTGTGCAGGCCGTGGGGTAGGAAGACAAACTCGGCTTCTACTCCCATTATTTCGGCCGACTTTTTTAATTCATCACTGATGGTTTCACATCCGATAACCTTTACCCTTTTCACGCTACCGTCAGCCTTCCTTTACGGTAAGCTTCAAGGTAATTAGCACAGTAGAGGTCATCACCCCTGAGAGCGTTGGCAGCCGTCACCAGAGACATCAGTCGCTCATCCAGAGGGTCGACGATGGCCGAATCGAGCCCTACCGCCATGGTCATGGCGATGAAGGCCTGATTGAGGAGCTTTCTTTGCGGTAGGCCAAAGGAGACATTACTGAGTCCGCAGATGGTATGCACACCTGACAGTTTGGATTTGATTAACCACAAGGTTTCCAGAACGACCGCTCCCGCCGTGGAATCGGTACTGATGGGTTGCACGAGAGGATCCAAGTAGATATCCTCAGCCGGAACACCGGCCGCCGTTAGGCTTTCTACCAGGTTGCTCGCAACCTTCAGGCGGTTCTCGGCAGTCTTGGGGATGCCATTGTCATCCATGGCGAGGGCCACGACCTTGGTCCTGTACTTTTTTACAAGGGGAAGTATTTCTTTGAACCTCTTTTTCTCCCCGGAAATTGAATTGAGCATGGCCGTACCCTTGTGAACACTGAGCGCTCTTTCCAGGGCTTCAGGATTGGGGCTGTCAAGGCACAAGGGAGCGTCAACTTCGGCCTGGATAGTTTCCACCAGCCATGCCAGAACTTCGGGTTCGTTCTTCATCATCGTTCCAGAGTTTACATCAACCATATCGGCTCCAGCCTCAACCTGAGACCGGGCGAGTTCCTTGATGTACCCAGCATCCCTGTTGGCCACCGCCGGAGCAATCTTCTTGCGACTCGTGTTGATTAGTTCACCTATGATCAACAATACAGATACCCCCATTTAGTACCAATACGGTTGGTGAGTCGAACAGTAATCAATACCTCGGACTTACTGGACCACCTGACTCTTTTGGATGAGCCGTGGCAGCTCTAATGACTCCTTTTCAATTACCTCAGCCTTCATCCCGTTACTCCTTTGACACCGCCTGTGATTTATCTGAACGTGCTTGTTCCTTTAAGCACTAATACATACATCCATATTTATCATTTATCCCTTCTTCCTTCTTGCTGAGAGAGAACCTGGTAACAACCAACCTCTTTGCCCAGGGTCCCATCGATCTTGGGGTCATTCTTCTTCCTTCTTGCCTGGCCTGCATCCGAGGCAAAGGGAGTTGTCTGAAACGTGTTGCCTTTACCGGGCGGCCGGGGGAAAAACGGAGGATCCGCCGAACTCAGACCCCGAGAAGCGGGGAAGGAGGCCGTATTATCTGTGAGATCCTCCCCGGCCCCCTCCGGTTCCGGAATCAGGTTGATATCGGCGTTGTTCCCCCAGGTCTGCTTGCCGTACGTCCTGGCCTTTCGTAATCAACTCGCCCGTTTTGCTGCGTACTGCTTGACGATCTGGACAGCGGTAACCGCATCTGCACCGTACCCGTCGGCACCGATCTCGTCCGCGTAAGCCTGGGTTACGGGGGCACCCCCAATCAGGACCTTAACCTTGTCCCGTAAACCGGCTTTCTCCAGGCCGTCGATCACCTCCTGGAAATTAGGCATGGTGGTGGTCAACAACGCCGACATCCCTAGTGCTACCGGTTGATGTTTCTCAACCGCTTCCACGAACTTCTCTGCACTGACGTCCACCCCGAGATCGATAACCTCGATCCCGGCACCCTCCATCATCATGTTGACCATGTTCTTTCCGATGTCGTGAATATCGTCTTTGACCGTTCCCATCACTATTTTGATGGCTGACTCCTGTGCCCCTGAACCAAGGTGAGGCTTTATAACTTCAAGCCCAAAATTCATCGCTCGGGAAGACAACAGGACTTCTGGCACATATATTTCGTTTGCCTTGAAACGTTGGCCAACGACCGTCATCCCTTCTATCAGACCGTCATTGATGACGGTCATGGGCGCGGTGCCTGATTCCAGGGCCCGGCGACAAAATTCCCTCACTTCCTCGGCTTTACCAGCAATTACACTTTGTTTGATTTCGGCCAATACTTTCATTTCCCGAACAACCTCCCTTAGGAATTTTCATTTATGGTCTGCAAGGACCGGGATGGTTCTTCGCCTCCTTTACATCATCCTACTCGGTAGCCATGTAATGATGTCCGGGAATACCGAAAGGATAACCACGGCGAGGACCTGGAGTAACAGAAACGGGATGGCGGCCCGGTACAACTGGTTAATGGTGGCCGCCTTGGGCGCGATTCCCTTGACATAGAAGACCGCGTACGCGAACGGTGGTGATAGGTAAGACGCCTGGATCATCACCGCGAAAATGATGGCGAACCAGATGGGGTCAAACCCTAGGCCGTATACCACGGGGGTAAAGACCGGAATACCAATCAACAGCACACCGTAAGAGTCAATGAACATTCCCATAATGAGAATGATGAACAGGATCAGGCTGAGGATGATCCAGCGGTTCAGGGCCAGCCCTTCCACGAATGCACTCAGCAGCTCTCCTCCCCCGAGACCGAGGAAAACTGAAGTGAACATGGACGCGGCCAGGATGATCCATAGAATCATGGAGGTGGTTTTCAGGGTTGCGAAACAGGAATCCCTGACCAGTTCCCAGGTCAGCTTACGGTTCAAAGCCGCTATGATCAGGGCACCGATACATCCCAGAGCTGCTGCTTCGGTGGGAGTGGCCATTCCCAGGAGAATGCTTCCCAACACGGCGAAAATAAGGCCCAGGGTGGGGAGGACAGACCTTACCACCATGTAAAGTTTCTCCCTGGTGCTGTACTTGCTGGCTTCTTCCACACGAATGGCCGGTGCCATTTTCGGATTCAGGAAGGCCCGCAGCGCGATGTAGATGATGTACAGCACGGAGAGTACCAGGCCGGCCCCGATGCCGCCGGCAAAAAGCTTGCCAATGGAAATCTGGGCCTGGGCTCCGTAAATAACAAGGATGATGCTCGGGGGAATGATCGTACCTAGGCACCCGGCTGCCATGATACTCCCCGTTGATAGCTGCGGGTCATACTTCCGTTCTTGCATGGCGGGTAAGGCAAGCATTGTCATGAGTGTGATCCCTGCCCCGATGATCCCGGTTGCCGCCGCCAGCATGGTGCAAATGATAACTGTGGCTATGGCCAAACCACCCCTTACCTGGCCGAAAATGACATAGAGGGATTCAAACAGGTCATTGGCCGCCTCGGAGCGTTCTAGTACGGCACCCATATAGATGAACAAGGGAACAGAAACATAAGCGATGCTGGTGGTGAGGTTGAACGCTGTGCGGACAAAAAGGTTCAGGATGCTTGGATGCCCCCAGAAAAAGTAACCAAAAATCACCGCCAGCCCGCCGAGGGTAAAGGTGAGCGGTTGTCCCAGCAGGAGCATGACCAGAAAGCCAACAGCGACGATGATGATGGTTTCCAACGGACTCATATTTTCTCCCCTTTAACCAAGAAGATTAGGCTTCGCAACCACTGGGCCAGTCCCTGGAGCAGCAAGAGGATGAAGCTGATGGCGATCACCATCTTCAACGGGTAGAGCGGTGGAGCCCACAGGGTATAGGTTGTTTCCTTGATGGTCCACGAGTAGATGGCTTTTGACACTGTTGTCCAGGTCAAGACTCCGGCGAAAATGAAGAAGGTAACCAGGTAAAGGATAACATCGATGAGGGCCTGTGTTTTGGGCGAAAGACGGGCGTAAATAATGTCTGTCCGCACGTGCATGCCTTCTTTGAGTACCCAGGCTCCCCCGATGATGAAGTGGGCACCGTAAAGCAGGGTTGACAACTCCCAGCTCCAGGTGGTAGGGGAAGAGAGGACATACCTCCTGAATACCTCAATCGTTTCCAAGGCGATAATAACCAGGACAAGGTAGCTGAAGGTTTTCCCCGCGTATTCTCCAAGTAAATCGACTACCCTCAAGACCTTAGCTAGTTTGTTGATCATGGTGGTGCAACACCCCGGTTCTAGACTCGTAGTTCTGGGGGTTGAGAACAAGGCTACCGGGTTGACCGGCAGCCTTGTACTAACCCTGGTTATTGGATTACCGCGAATCGGGATCAAACCCCATTTGCTCCTCTGGAGTGAGACCCCAACCCCACCAGGCAGCCTTATACTTGTACGGATACCAGACTTCCCAGAAGTCGTAGAAGGAATTGTATACTTCGCCGGTGAGGCCACCTTGTTCCTCGATAGTCTTCTGCTCAATCTCGTACATCTGTTTCCGCAGGGCGGCAAAGTCCTCAGCCCGCATCCGAACGAATTCCATCTTGCCGCTCTCTTCCAGTTCCTTCATAGCCTTCGCACTCACGTACTGGGAACGAGTCCAGTGCTTAAGCTCATCGGCCTGGAAAGCCATTTCGACGATGGCTTGCAGGTCGGGCGGGAGCTGGTTCCAGGCGTCCTTGTTTACGACCACGGTAGTAACGTTGTGCACGTTCCAGAAGTCAGGGAACAGGCCGTACTTGGCCACATCGGTCAAGCCCAGTCCGACGTTATACTGGACGTGCCCGAATTCGGCTGCCTCGATGGCGCCCGTGGACATGGCGGTGAAGACTTCCTCTAGAGGCAGGGTAATGGCGGCGATGCCATTGGCCTCCAAGAGCCTCGGGTCGGACGTCCTCATCTTGATCCCCTTCATGTCCTCGATGCTCTCAAACTTCTCGTTGGTCATCAGGACTTCGGTTCCCCAGATCTCGGTGGCGAGGAGTTTGAGATTTAGCTTATCAAAGGCCT
>SESX01000157.1 GCA_004367365.1 Candidatus Acetocimmeria pyornia | reverse complement strand
ACCCTCAATAGAAACGGAAATGGAAAAAGACCCAACAGGTAGGTCTTCTTCTTCAGCCTTTTAGTTCCGATTTGGCCATCTCAACCAGCCGCCCGAAAGCCTGCTCATCGTTTACCGCCATGTCAGCCAGCATCTTCCGGTTGATCCGGACGCCGGCCTTCTTCAAGCCGTTGATAAACCGGCTGTACGACATCCCGTTTTGACGGGCAGCCGCGTTGATCCTGGTAATCCAGAGTTTTCTAAAGTCACCCTTGCGCTTGCGCCGGTGCTGGTATGCATACCAGAGGGATTTCATTACCTGCTCGTTGGCCGGGCGGAAGAGCTTGCTCTTGGCTCCACGGTACCCCTTGGCCAGCTTGAGGATCTTTTTATGTCTCCTTCTCGCCCTGACACCCTTCTTTACCCTCGGCATCGCCATCAACCCCCTACCGTTCAGTATCCACCTGACACTAATACCGAAGCATCACCCATAGGGCAAAAGCCTCTTCACGTTCTTCTTGTTAGAGGGATCAAGAACCACCGGATTTCCAAGAACCCGTTTTCTCCTGGCGGTCTTCTTGGCTAACAGGTGGCTTTTGTAACCCTTCCGGCGCAGAAACTTTCCGCTGCCAGTTCTCTTAAACCTCTTGGCAGCCCCCCGGTGGGTCTTAATCTTTGGCAACATGATACCCCCTTCCTACTGTTTCGGAGCCAAGATCATGACCATGTTGCGTCCCTCCACCTTGGGCTTCCTTTCGATCACCGCCAAGTCCTTAGTCCTCTCGGCAAACCGCTCCAGGATCTTTTTCCCAAGGTCGGAATGAACTATTTCACGGCCACGAAACATAATTGAAACCTTCACCTTGTTACCGTTCTTGAGAAACCTTTCCGCGTTCTTAACCTTGACACTGAAATCATGGTCCTCGATGGTCGTGCGCATCTTGACTTCTTTGACCGTAACCATTTTCTGTTTTTTCCTGGCCTGCTTTTCCCGCTTGCTCTGCTCGTACTTGAATTTGCCGTAATCCATGATCCGGCAAACGATGGGTTTAGCACCGGGAGCAACCTCCACCAGGTCCATACCCCGGTCGCTAGCTATCCGGAGTGCTTCTTTGAGCGGTACGATTCCCAGCTGTTCACCCTCTGGACTGATCAACCGTACCTCTCGCGCCCGGATGGCCTCGTTAACCCTGAACTCCTTGGTGATAGTGTGTCACCTCCTTGAAAAAAGATTTCAGGTTTATTGCTCGCCATATGCCGCCCTGACAAACCGCTGCCCTTCAGCGACGGACATCACCCACCAGGGCCCTCATTGTCTGCAGGTTGCCCGCACATGGGACGAACAAAAAACAGCGGGTAAGCCTTACCCGCTCAACCAGCATCGCTGAGAACAGACGACCCTACCTTACTGGCTACCTCAATGGGCGCCGCAAGGTGAGAAGCGGTGGCTTCTTCTTCCCCGGGAATCGTTCTGGTTTAGTCTTGCAGCAGATTGATGACAGAATCCTCCTTTGACGCGTCTTAGTATACCATAACCGGTAGAAAGCGTCAACGCCCATTCCCCGGCTCGTACACCCGTGACCTTTCTAACCCTTACTCTCAACCTCGGCCTCAACCAGAGACATGAACTCATCTATACTCATCAAACCGCGGTCTTTCTGCCCTCGTTCTCTGACCGCTACGGAACCGTTTTCGACTTCGTGATCCCCGATGACCAGCATGTAGGGAACCTTCTCCAGTTCCGCCTGCCTGACCTTGTAACCGATCTTTTCATCACGATAATCCTCTTCCACGCGTAACTCTCTCTCTTCCAGTCGCCCTTTGATCTCTTCGGCATACGGGCGGTGACGGTCGGCGATGGTCAGGATCTTGACCTGAACCGGGCTCAACCAGACCGGGAACGCACCGGCGTAGTGCTCGGTAAGGATCGCAATAAACCGTTCGATGGCACCGAAAACAACCCGGTGGATCATCACCGGCCGGTGTCGGCCACCGTCCGGCCCAATATAGGTGAGGTCAAAACGCTCAGGCATCAAGAAGTCCAGCTGAATCGTGGCACACTGCCAGGTCCGTCCCAGGGCATCTTCGAGGTGAAAATCGATCTTGGGTCCGTAGAAGGCCCCATCACCTTCGTTTACCTTGTATTCCATTCCTTTTCGCTCCAGGGCTTCTTTCAATGCCGCTGTGGCCCGGTCCCAGATTTCTACAGAACCCATGGCCTTTTCCGGCCGGGTACTGAGCTCCACGTGATAATCGAAACCAAAGGCCCGGTAGAAATGGTCCACGAGATCAATCACCCTGACGATCTCGTCTTCAACCTGGCTCGGCAGCATGAAGATGTGAGCGTCGTCCTGGGTAAAGCACCTTACCCGCATCAACCCGTGGAGGGTCCCGGAAAGTTCATGCCTGTGTACAAGCCCAAGTTCGGCTACCCGCAGGGGGAGGTCCCTGTAACTGTGAATCTTCCTTCTATACAAAAGCATGCTGCCCGGACAGTTCATAGGTTTGATGGCATAACTTTCGTTATCAATGTTGGTAAAGTACATGTTTTCCTTGTAATGGTCCCAATGACCAGACTGCCGCCACAGCTTCTCATGGAGAATGATCGGGGTCTTGATCTCCTGGTAGCCCCGTTTCCGGTGCTCCTTCCTCCAGAAGTCCTCCAGGATGTTGCGCAAGACCATCCCCTTGGGGTGAAAAAACGGAAAGCCCGGCCCCTCCTCTTGGATGCTGAAAAGGTCAAGCTGCTTGCCCAGCTTGCGGTGGTCACGTTTCCTTGCTTCCTCCAATTTCTGCAGGTATTCATCCAAGGCGGTCTTTTTCGGAAAGGCCGTCCCATAGATCCGCTGCAGCATGGGGTTTTTCTCATCACCGCGCCAGTAGGCCCCGGCCACGCTCAAGAGCTTAAAGGCCTTGATCTTACCGGTAGAAGGTACGTGAGGACCAGTACAGAGGTCGATGAACTCACCCTGACGGTAGCAGGTAATCTTTTCCCCTTGCGGTAGATCCCGGATAAGCTCAACCTTGTACGCTTCGCCCATTTTGGAAAATAGGCGCACCGCTTCCTCCCGGTCGACCTCAATCCTTTCCAGGGGGTAGTTTTCTTTGACGATCTTTCGCATCTCCTTCTCAATTCTTTCCAGGTCCTCGGTCGAAAAAGGGGTCTCGACATCAAAATCGTAGTAAAACCCGTCTTCAATTGAAGGCCCGATCCCCAGCCGGGCCGAAGGGTAAAGCCTTTTTACAGCCTGGGCCAGGATATGGGCAGCAGTGTGCCGGAAAGCACTTTTCCCTTCTTTTGACTCAAAGGTTACGATCTCAAGGCGAGCGTCCTCGGTAATGGGCCGGTTCAGGTCAATGTACGTGTCATTGACCTTCGCTATCAACGCCGACCGGGACAACCCAGGTCCTATTTCTGAAGCAATCTCACCCGGGTTAATTCCGGCCGGGTACCATTTCTCCGACCCATCCACCAGTGTAACCTTGACTTGAGCCATAATCCGTCCCCTCCAAATAATATTTGGTCTATCCTTTTTTACAAGACAATAAAAACCCCCATCCCAATCGGGACGGGAGTCATCTAATCCCGCGGTTCCACCCTGGTTGACCACAACCAAATGGCAGCAGTCCACTCCTTTGGCTTTAACGGTTCCCACCGGCCGCACCTACACACTGCTTTCCTGACCTCGCCCCTTATCCCGTCTTCTCCGCAACCAACACTTTCCGGGGTTGGTCAAACGAAGGCCGGGGCAATCTAAGGACTCGCGGCCCGGGCAGGGAGCAGCTTCGATGGGCAGCTTCGGGGTGGTTTTCGAGCAAGAAAAACCCTGGAATCCTTGCAGCCACGGGAATTCCTCTCTGACCGGGTGTTCTTGCCCTACTCGTCCCCTTCATTACCTCTTACCCGGTATTCTGTTTACAGCCATTATACGGGAGAACAAAGACCTGTGTCAAGAAAGCCCCTGCCTGAGATAAATGATAACCCCCGCCTGGAGCAAACCGATGATAAAGCCCAAAACCCCACCCAGGTATTCAATGGCCCGCAGTTCCCTGGCTGCCAGCACCCGCACCAGGCCCTCGATTTCAGCCAGGTCCAGAGCCTTCAGTCTCTTTTCCACCCTCTTACCCAACCTGATCCTTCCGCCGAAACGGGCTACCAGCTCGTCCATATCCTGGTCCAAAAAACGAGCTGTTTCCCGCCGCACCAGTTTACTTATGTAGGAGGTTACCACCCCGGCAAGTCCCGCCGGCAGGAAAGGGGCCACCTTTGCGCGGATCCGCCCTTCAACAGCACTGGTCACGGCAGACGCTACCTCTTCCCTTGCCTGGGGAGTAAGCATCTCGTCAACGATGTCTTGAGCCGACAGGAGGGCCTCTTCGATAACCTTTCCGACGCTGGCCGCCAGCTCACGTTTGCGCCTGGGTATCAGCCCCTGGACCCTGCTGCCCAGGACCGGTATCCGCCATGGGTGATAAGGCCGAAACAACAACTTGATGGCCAGGTAATTGGTGAACCAACCAATGAGAGCGCCAACCAGAGGCAGCACAAGAAGTTCGTACAAACCATTTCACCCCGATCCGGTACCGAGAGCTGCTCCCAGGCAAAACACTTATTACTCTGCGGATCTAATTCTACCAGACCTACCGGTCCGGGCCAAGGAAAAACCCACCACCACCTGTCTTTCTGACTGTCAATCCCGGGAACTGCCCCGGCACAACAAACAACTGTGGCAGAGTTCTGCGCGGCCCGAAAAAACTTCCAGGATGGTCTGGATCCCCTCCTGGTTGACATCCTCAGGCCGGCAGTGCATGGTAAGCTTCCCCGGTGCAATGGTAATCAAGGCACTAATAAGAATATCGTCGTGGTTGGGCTCGGTGTCTCCCAGTTCCACGATAATTTCATCTAGGCACTCGTTATTTATCGGATTGTTTCCGGCATCCAGAATCTTGAAGGTACCTTCCGGCCTGATGAGAACGTGAACCTCTTTCAAGCGGGGGTCCTGGACTTCCACGAAGTACTTGAGAAGACGAATGAACTCGCTTTGTTCCTTTTCCATGAGAAAGTCATCAACGGCACGTTCAACAGCTTCTTCCAGTTCAGCTACATAGTCCTTCATGCGAAAAGTTACAAACCCTTCAAGAACCAGTTCATCGTTTTTCTCGAAATAGTCCAGGAGTTCCCTCAAGATCCGGCTCTTTCGCTCGATCTTATAGATCAGGTCCCCGCGTTCCCGGTGCAGAGATTGCAGATACTTACCGGCGTAGCCCAGGATAGCGGCCTGCTCCTCACCATCAAAATAATAGTAATTGGTACGGATGATCTTCTTTAGGAGCACTTTCTCCCAGGTGTCTACGATGACATCTGAAACTGCATTTGCAATATACTGGTAGAATAGCTGCATGAGCTCTTTACGCTGGACCTGGTTCCTCCTAGCCAGGTTGCAGCCGATGAAGGTCAGGTTACCCCGACTGGTTTCACTAACTTCAACATCCATCCCTTCTTCTTGCAGAAAGCGGAATTCGGTATTAAGGCGACGCCGTAGCTCGTCAACCTGGTCGGCGGTTCCGATACTTATCGTTCGCACCAGGCATCACCTCTGTTGTCTCATACTATGTTGCTGTAGTATTATATGTGGCTCATAATTTTGTATACAAGGCACGAAACTAGTGGATGGCATAAAATACTTGAAATCATAACTTTTCAGCATAATGTCGTGCAGGGAACCAAGGCCTGTACATATGCATTATGCAACCATCAATGCCAAATTTCGTGTTGGTTCACCGGTACTCATAAACCACACAGGGAGAGGAATAATAAGGTGCGCCAGAATCCCACTTGGAGGTGAAAAGGTTGAGTCCAAGGGTTACCGAGGAATGTATCGGCTGTGGCCTGTGTGCCGAACTTTGCCCAGATGTTTTTGAGCTGGGTGATGACGGAATGGCATATGTGAAAGAAGACGCATCTTGTGAAGATGCCGGCTGCTGCGAGGAAGCAGCTGACAGCTGCCCTACTGATGCCATTGAACTCGACTGATGCCATGGTATAATTAACGAGGTCCAACGCCATAAAAAAAACCCCCTCGCAAAGGGGGATCCTCAAGGGCAAAGAAATATGGTGGGCGGTACTGGATTCGAACCAGTGGCCTCGACGATGTCAACGTCGCACTCTAACCATCTGAGCTAACCGCCCACGGCTTGTTGCCGGCGGCCTTGTTGTGAGCCGCCTTTCAATCTATTGATTCACCCTGGAGAAAATTACATTCAATATTATGGAGGCGACACCCGGATTCGAACCGGGGAATAAGGGTTTTGCAGACCCCTGCCTTACCACTTGGCTATGTCGCCTCGAAAAATGGAGCGGAAGACGGGATTTGAACCCGCGACCCTCGCCTTGGCAAGGCGATGCTCTACCA
>SESX01000156.1 GCA_004367365.1 Candidatus Acetocimmeria pyornia | reverse complement strand
CCCGGCAGCCGGTAGAAAAGAACCATGAAGAGAACCAGGGCAGCAAGACCATAAAGCCCAGCCTGCTGGCTTTTTTCGATGGAATCTTGCCCCAGGGTGGCACTGATGGTACGGTTCTCAACCCTCTTGAGTTCAAGGGGCAAAGCACCTGAATTCAACAGGGCGGCATACTGCTGTGCTTCCTCCAGGGACTCGTAACCGGTAATTTCCGCTTGGCCGCTGGGTATGACTTCCTGAACAACAGGGGCCTGAATCACCTCGTCGTCCAGAACGATAAAGATGATCTTTCCCAGGTTTTTCCTAGTCGCTTCAGCAAACTTCTCCGTTCCTGCCTCATCTAGGTCCAGGGTCACCACCGGTTTTTGCGTCGTCTCGACATAGGCTGCCCGGGCCCGCTCCAGGTTGTCACCGGTAAGGATCACCTTGCCTTCTTGGTCGACAAACTTAAGCTGAGCCGTCTTCCCGATTAACCGGCGGGCCTCCTGGGCGTTCTTCACCCCCGGAAGCTCAACAATGATCCGCTGGGTTCCTGTAACCGGGTCCTCGGCGCGCCTGATCACTGGCTCGGCCACACCAAACCTGTCAACCCTCCAACGGATAATCTCCATGGCCCGGTCCATGGCTTCGTCGGTAGCCTCGGCAGGATTTTCAGGCTCGTAAACAACCCTGATCCCGCCCATGAGGTCTAGGCCCAGGTCCAGTGTTTTAAATATCGGCTGAACATAGGTAAGGTAGTACCCTGCTCCACCGACGAGGGCAATGATCAACAACAGGATCAGCGTGCTCTTAACCTTCACTACATGTCCTCCCCCAGAGATTCTCAAAAGGAAACTTGCACAAAAAACAAAAGAATCGAGCCGCGAGCGGGCATCCCACCCAGAAATACCCGCCTAAGCCAACCTAAAGCCTCGATCCAGGCAAATATCCAGGCTTTATTATACCCCCGGTACCCTTGTTTGTCAACGAAACCACTTCACTCGTGCCGAGGGTAACCGTTACAGGTCGCTACCCGCGAACCTGACCGTCCCCCAGGACCACGTACTTGGTAGTGGTTAGTTCTTTGAGCCCCATGGGCCCGCGTGCATGTAGTTTCTGGGTACTGATCCCAATCTCAGCCCCAAAACCAAATTCAAAACCATCGGTAAACCGGGTGGAGGTATTGACGTAAACCGCCGCGGCATCAACCGCGGAAAGAAACCGCCGCGCCCTGGAATAGTTTTCGGTTATTATCGCCTCGGAATGCCTGGTTCCATACCGGTTAATGTGGTCGACAGCCTCCTCCAAGCCTGTCACCACCTTAACGGCCAGAACCAGGTCGAGGTATTCGGCAGTCCAGTCCTCCTCTGTTGCTTCCCGGATCCCAGGTAGCATGGCCCTGGTCTTCGGGCAGCCCCGAAGCTCAACCCCCTCCTTCTCCAGGGCCTCCGCTACCCGCGGTAAGAATTCGGGGGCCTCCTCCTCGTGCACTAGTAGGGTTTCCATGGCGTTACAGACACTGGGATTGCTGACCTTGGCATTAACTGCGATGGCCACCGCCTTCTCCAGGTCTGCACCTTCGTCAATGTAGACGTGGCAGTTACCAACCCCGGTTTCGATCACCGGGACAGTGGCCGTCTTAACCACAGTCTCGATGAGGCCTGCTCCACCCCGGGGAATAAGGACATCTATGTACTGGTTGAGCTGCATCATCCTTCTGGCCACCTCGCGGTCCGTTGTTTCAATCAACTGGATGGAGCCCTCTGGAATCCCCACTTCATACGCCGCAGGTGCGATAACTTCGACTAGCGCCCTGTTTGAGTGCAAGGCCTCCGACCCACCACGAAGAAGTACCGCGTTACCGGTTTTCAGACAGAGGCCAGTAGCATCAGTAGTGACGTTGGGACGCGATTCATAAATGATGCCTACTACCCCCAACGGTACCCTCACCTGGCTTATCTCCAGCCCGTTAGGCCTTTTCCAGGCAGCCACTGTCTCCCCGATTGGGTCCGGCAGCTTGTAAACCGCTTCCAGGCCCTCGGCCATGGCAGCTATTTTTGCCTCATCCAGTTCCAGGCGCTTCAACATTGCTTTCGGCAGACCGCGTTCAGCAGCGGCCGCCAGGTCCTCCTGGTTGGCTTCAAGGACCTGGGAGGCTTTTTCTCTCAGGGCCCGAGCCATGGCCAGAAGGCACTCATTCCTGACCCTGGTCCCCAAGACAGCCAGGGTACGGCTCGCCCTTTTGGCCGCCCGGGCTTTTTGCTCCAGCAGGTTGATTTCCGTGGTCATGGTCATGCCTGGCCCAAGAGCACCCAACCGTCCCCGGTTCCATCCCTTCCAGGTCCGGTTGAGACCCTCCCCTCGGTCAGGCTCCCGCTCCTTTCCCCTGGAATTGTTTGTCTTGTCTGGTTAGGCCCATAAGCCCATAACTAGGACTTCGTCCCTTGATCAACAATTTCCTCCTCCAACCCGTCCAGGTCCTGGCTGTCCGTGACCAGAACCAGGTTATCCCGGTGAATAACCTCTTCCCCGTAATCATACCCAAGCACCCGGTTTATTTGCCGGCTGTGGAGCCCCTTAATCCTGTCCAGGTCTTCAGCCGCATAGTTGGTAATACCACGAGCAAACTCGATTCCGTTCCTGTCCCGGACCCGAACCACGTTTCCCATCTCGAATTCACCCTGAACCTCTAACAGCCCACTGGGCAGGAGGCTTTTCCCGCTCTCAACCAACGCTTTCTTGGCCCCGTCGTCTACCACCAGGGTTCCAACAGGGCGGTTCCCGTAGAGAATCCACTTTCTCCGCCCGGACAGACCGGTCCCAGCACAGAAAAGGGTGCCGACCAGTTCACCGGCCACCACGCGGGCCAGAACACCTGGTTTCTGGCCGTTGGCAATAACCATCGGTACTCCACAATCGGTGGCGATCCGGGCTGCTGTTATTTTCGTAGTCATCCCGCCGATAGCCAGGCCGCTGCCTGTACCACGGGCCAGGGATTCAACCTGGGGGGTAATCTTTTCCACCAGGGGGATGAGCCGGAACCCACCACCCCGGTGTGGATCCCCATCATAGAGGCCGTCGACATCAGACAGGAGTACAAGTAAATCGGCATCTACGAGCCCGGCCACCAGGGCGGAAAGGGTATCGTTATCACCAAAGCGAATCTCTTCCACGGCAACTGTATCGTTCTCGTTCACAATGGGTACTACTTTCCACCGGAGGAGCCAGAGGAAGGTATTCCTGGCGTTAACGTAACGCTTCCGGTCTTCCAAATCCTGCCTCGTCAGCAGTACCTGGGCCACGTTAAGGCCGAAACCGTCAAAGAACTCTTCGTAAAGGCGCATCAGTGCCCCTTGACCAATGGCAGCCAGGGCCTGTTTCTGGGGAATGGACTTTATGTGTCCCGCCTTAGCACCGATCCTGCCTACACCCGCCCCTACCGCACCAGACGAGACCAAGATCACCTCACGGCCTTCCCTGTGAAGGGCACTGATTTCCCGGGTCAGGCGTTTCATTTGGGGCAGGTTCAACTTGCCGTCGGGGTGGGTAAGGGTGGAGGTCCCAACCTTGACCACCACGCGCCGCGCCTGGGCCAGCTTTTTCCTTTGGGCTTGGGCTGTTTCCATTTCCCTCACCTCTCCCAAAACACAAGGCTTCTGAAGAGGTTTTCCCCCTCAATCATCGATCTCCTGCCTGCACTCCCCGCGCCCCTTCGCCTGGATAACCCTGGCTGTTGGTCGCGGTCACGGGAACCTTGAAGGACAGGTTTGGTGTCGACCCCCTTGACATCATAACAGTTTCACGTCATTAATCAAGAGCTCAAACCGGCAGCCGAGAAAGGAAGCAGCCCGCCGGCACATAACCATCCGGGTCAAGAAAATCTCGAAGTAGTCCATGACCGGGGAAATACTGGTGTCAATCTCCAGTTCCAGGGTCACCTTTTTCCCCGACGGGTCAACCCGGATGAAAGACTTTTCAGCCGCGTAGTTGACCCGGTCATGAATGTCGAATTTCACCACTTCTGGGTTCCGAACCCTTGTCCGGTGGACATCGGATTTGTCAGCCAGAATCAGGGCCGCGGCCACGGTGTTGACCGGTTGCCCGTGTTCTTCTTCATGGTTGCCGATGGCCCCCATGACAGTGGCGGTTTGGGGCGCGGGAACCCCCAGGCGGGCTAGTATCCGCCCGGCCAGAAGGGCCCCTACCTGGCCGTGGTTGCAGCGGCTGACCACATTACCGATGTCATGCAGGTATCCGGCTAGCTCCGCCAGTTCCTGGTCCTCTTTCGGGTAACCAAGGTGAGAGAGGATGTTGTTGGCAATACGAGAAACCAGGTTGGCATGACGCAGCCCGTGTTCAGTAAAACCGAGGGTACCCAGATGCTCATTCCCAGCCTCTAGCATGGAGGTCACCTCGTGGTCTTCCTTGACCCGCGCAATGCTGATCCCGCCCACGGGGACAGCCTCCTTTCACCATACCTTTTTGGACCCTTTCGGTTTACCCACCAGCATTTTCCTTTAGCAATCACTCCACTCAGAACCCCTCCCGGTTTTACCGTACCTTCAGGGTTCGCATCCGGTTGATGGCTGCCGCAATTTCGAACTTCCTCGGGAGGGCGTGGTCACCCACCGGTTCCCGACCAAAGGGTGAAATCACATCCAACCCCTTCTTCTCGATGTCCCTCAAGATGGCCTCCAAGACCTGGTTCAGGGTACGCCTGCCGTCAAAGTAGTTTCTCAACCCGTAATAGATAATATCCGCGATGGCCCTGGTTTGGCTCACATCCACTAGCTGCTCCACGTACTGGAGTTCGATCTCGGTTCTCCCAAACTGGATGCTGTCCAGGCCCCTGGCCGCCACCTTATTTTTCCGTCCCTTTTGGGGGTTAAAACTCGTAGTGAGGGGCCGGCGGTGTTTAACATCACCAAAGTGATCCCCGCCCTCTTTGAAACGCTTCTCCTGGTGTTCGGCCGCGATGCGCCTGGCGTCAGCAGTCACATCACGGGGACAGTACTCATCCATCATGATCACCGTGTCGGCGACATCAAAATAATCCCCGGACCCACCGACCACGATCGTGGTGGAGACACCCATCTCCTCGTACAGCTGCCGAACCTTGTCGATAAAAGGGGTAATCGGTTCTTTGTCTTTGGCCACCAGTTTCTGCATTCTGATGTCTCGAATCATGAAATTTGTGGCACTTGTGTCCTCGTCCAACAGTAAAAGGTCGACCCCCATTTCCAGGGCTTCCATGATATTGGCAGCCTGGGAGGTACTCCCGCTGGCACCTTCACTGGAAAAGGACACTGTATCCTGGCCCTGCGGCAGGTTGTTGATGAAGGGGCTGATGTTTACTTTTTCCACCCGGCGGCCGTCCTCGGCACGGATCTTTACCGCCGCGGGACTCGAGATCACGAATTCTCGCCCATCCCCCAGAATATGGTTATAAATACCCCTTTCGATTGCCCTCAGAAGGGTGGATTTTCCGTGGTAACCTCCACCAACGATGAGGGTTACCCCCCTTGGGACCCCCATCCCAGTAATCGTGCCGCGGTTGGGAAGATCAACAGAAACTCGCAAGGAGTCTGGCGACCGAAAGGGAACCACCCGCTCTCCCCTCATGGGAAGGTCGCTGATCCCGCTCTCACGCGGTAGAATGGCACCATCACCAACAAAGGCCACCAGGCCCATGTCTTTCAGTTGAGCCCGGAGGTAATCCTGGTCTTCCGCCAATTCCACCTGGGTGCGGGCGGCATCCTGGTCGATGCTTTCGAAAAAGAGGGCGGCTCTGATCACCCGCGGGATTTCCTGGGTCAACATGACCTCGGCCTGCTGGCCTAGAACAGTGCGGCCCCGGGCAGGCAGTCCAACGAAAAACCTGGCTTCTACCCGCTCAGAATCGACCACTACCGCTGTCCGCTCCAGGATCTCCTGTCCGGGACGGTCAACAGCAATCAACCCACTCTTACCTGTACCTCGGCTGCCCCTGACAAACCTGGTAATGGCCTTGCCAAATTCCCGAACCAGGAAATCTTCCAGGGCTACCCGGCGCGAACGGTTGGAAAAAAGTTCAGCCGGAAAACCGGCCCGGTCACTATCCACAATGGCCCTCAGCCGTGATGGAGAGGCAAAGGGGTCACCCTGGACATACATAATCTCCAGCTTGATACCTGGGCCGTAACTGTAGGTTCCTGCGATATCCTTGTACGCCTTGTACCCCCTGCCGTCGATCCGATGCAGGATTCGACGCAAGTCATCCACTGTCTTCAAGTCCAATCACCCCTTGCTTCTTCTACGAAAATGCTGGTTCCACCCTTGCATTTTCATCCTTCGTGGTGCCGCTCGTGGCGGCATGGAGCACTACTACGAAAATGCCACTACCCGCCTCGCCAGGGGTGCTCCTCCACTCGCCTTTCTTATTCCTCGGCCCTCCGGGCCTGCGGCATAACCGGTCTCGCTCCGGAGCACCCCGGGCGTGCAACTCATGATCCTACCCG
>SESX01000155.1 GCA_004367365.1 Candidatus Acetocimmeria pyornia | reverse complement strand
GATGAACTGGTGGCCCAGGCCAGGGAATCCATTGAAGCAAACAACGGGAAGACCTATTTTGCCAAGACAAGGGATGATGCTCTGAAACTTGCTTCCGACATTATTGGTACCGGTAAGATAGTGGTTAAGGGCAAAAGTATTTTGGGAGAAGAACTGGAAGTTAGAGAACACCTGATAGAAAAAGGGAACGAGGTTTGGGAGTCCGACCTGGGAGAGTTTATCCTCCAGCTCAGACATGATAGGCCAATGCATATTGTTTCCCCCTCCATCCATGTGCCACGGGAACAGGTTGCCAAGGTATTTACCGAGTTTTTTGGCCGGCCCATTGAACCTGACATTGCCAAGGAAGTGGCTGCTGTGAAGGAGTTTTTGCGCAACAAGTACTTTACCGCCGATTTCGGCATGAGTGGGGCAAATGTGGTGGCAGCAGACACCGGGGCAATAGTGATCATTGAAAACGAGGGGAATGTCAGGATCTGTACAGGTGTTCCACCTGTACACGTTGCACTGGTAGGTATTGAAAAGGTAGTACCTACTTTCCAGGAAGCAATGAAAGTGGCCGAAGTTACGTGGCGCTACGCCAACTATACCGTTCCCGGCTACATCAATATTATCAGTGGACCCAGCAAGACAGGGGACATTGAAAAGGTAACAACCTACGGTGCCCACGGGCCGGGCGAATTTCATGTGATTTTCGTGGATAATGGCCGGACAAAAATGGCCCAAGAGGATTTATTTAGGCAGGGGTTGTACTGCTTGCGCTGTGGAGGATGCATGTATGAATGTCCTGTCTTCCAGCAGGTAGCAGGGTATTTTGGTTACCGCTACCTGGGTGGTATAGGTGCCATCTGGACCGCCTTTGTAGCAGGAGGCTTGGAAAATGCTGCTCCACTTGTTTATACCTGTTTACGCTGCGGCAGGTGTGTAGAACGTTGTCCTGTAGGTATTGATGTCCCATCGATGATCATTGAACTGCGTAGGAAGATCGTTGCTGTCGGTTATTCAGCTTAGTTTGAGTTCACTGGATAGTTCACTTGCATAGCTCGTTCCAGGGCAACTAGGGAGGCTGTTTTCAGAGCCGGTGAAAAAGGGCTCAGGGCTGGAAAGTTCAAAAAAAGCGGGCTGGTGAAAGCTGCGTGCATGCCCCAGGCCACGGCTGGGATGTCATTGGAGTTGATGCTAGATATATTTTTAAAAAACAAAGATTATGATAGTGTTAGCCGAATTTGAGGATGGTTGGTTCACGGCAAGGGAATTCCGAATGCCGGGAGGGAGTCCGTTGGGGACTTCAAAGGTTGTAGGCTTAGCCTTGAGTGCCGGCGCTGCCCGTGGTTACGCCCACATCGGGGTGTTGAAGGTCCTGGAAAGGGAAGGAATTCCCATTAATTGTATTGCCGGGAGCAGCATGGGGGCCATGGTTGGTGCCCTGTACGCGGTGGGAATTTCACCGGATAGGCTGGCTAAGTTGGCCCTCAACCTAAAGCGCCGCCACTGGCTTGATATTACCTTTCCCAGGCTCGGTTTGGTTTCAGGTGAGAAACTGGAAGCCCTCCTCAGCCTTCTAACCCGCGGGAAAAGGATTGAAGAACTTTCCCTCCCTCTGGCCGTCGTGGCGACAGACCTGGAAAAAGGGGAAGAAGTGGTGCTGACCAGCGGTTCCATCGCCCGGGCGGTCCGGGCTAGTTCTGCGATCCCGGGTATTTTTGCCCCGGTTCGTTACAACGGTCGGCTCCTGGTAGACGGTGGGGTTCTCAACCGGGTACCAGCACAGGTGGCCCGTGATTTGGGCGCGGATGTGGTTATTGCCGTCAATGTAGGCATGGAGCTTGAGGATGGGGGAAACCGGGCTCGTGTAAACGGGATTTTTGGGGTCATCATGCAGAGTATTGAGGTTATGCAGCGTGAGATACTTAAGGAAAAGATTATTGAGGCGGATGTGGTTATTCAGCCCCAGGTGGGTCATATCGGGATCACCCAGTTTGAACGGGCAGAGGAATGCATTAGAGCCGGTGAAAAGGCTGCCGAAGAGTTGCTTCCCCAAATGAAGGCCCTGGTTGATTGAAAGGGCCGCTCTAATTTTGTGGACGGTTTTGTGCTTTTCGTAATGCCGCAGGCCCGGAGGGCCGAGGAATAAGGAAGGCGAGTGGAGGAGCCCCCCGGGCGAGGCGGATAGTGGCATTTTGGCAGTATCCAGGCTGTTTTGCTCGAGGAGGTATGCAGTTGTTCTGGCATTTCTTGGTGAAAAATGCCCGGGTACACCGGGGTTTAAAGTACCTCGTGGTCCTAGTTTTTCTCGTCGCCCTCGCCTACTACCTTCCCACAGGCTACCTTCTAGTTATGCCCGGTGAGGCTATTGACTTGACCGATGTGGTCCAGGTAACAAACGGGGTAAAGGAACCTGGTTCCTTTATGATGACAACGGTTTCAACCCGAAAGGCCAATCTCTTGCTGTTTTTGTATGCACTACTTGACCCCCGGGCAGAACTGGAACGGGAAAGGGATTTCTTGCCGCCAGGGAAGGACTTAGAAGATTACTTGGAAATCACCGAGAAAATGATGCGTGAGAGTCAGGCCATTGCTAAGGTTGTGGCCCTGCGGGTGGCCGGCTACCCAGGGGCCAGACTGGAGGGTCAGGGGAGCCGGGTCGTGGAGATTCTTCCCGGTAGTCCGGCAGAGGGAAAATTGAGGGAAGGGGACATTATCATCCGTGCTGACGGCAGCCGGGTTCGCATGGCCGATGAATTGGTCAGCATAGTTTCGGCACGAGACCCGGGAACCCCGGTCCAGTTGGTGGTGAGGCGGGGGGACCGCCAAGTAGCGGTCAATGTAAAAACGGTAAAACACCAGGGAAGGGCAGTAGTGCGGATCCTGGTCGAAACCCATGGATTGCAAGCGATCACACCGATTCCGGTTACGATTGATTCAGGGAGGGTATTAGGCCCTTCGGCAGGACTGATGTTTACACTGGAAATAATTGACCAACTTGACGGCGAAGAGAATTTAACCGGGGGTAAAACCATCTCCGGTACCGGTACCATTTCGTCTGATGGGAGTATCGGCCCCATCGGCGGGGTGAAGCAGAAGATCATCGCGGCCGAAAGGGCCGGAGCCAGGGTGTTTCTGGTTCCAAAAGAGAATGTACAGGAAGCCAGAAAGGTGGCCAAAAAAATCGAGCTGGTTCCAGTTGGTGATGTCCACCAGGCCGTGGAATACCTCAGGGGGCATACCGCCAACAATGCCGGTTGAGGCACCCGTGTGCAGCACGGCAAGGGACAGGTATTCACATGGTTCCCAGGACGACGAGGATCACTCCCAGGGTGATGAGGAGGACTTTGTGGAGGGGAAGGGTTTCGGCGATCCCCACCAGGCCCAGGGCACTCACGAGAATAAAGACCAATGGACCCACCAGACCCAAGAGAGCATTGAGCCGCAGGGCACTGTCAATCCGGTTTAACTTCAGCATCAAAACGGCGACGACGACTTCCAACGCGGCTCCAAGGAGACGAAGAAGGACCATTCCACCTACCACTTTACCTACCCCAAGAATCAGTTTGCTCTCCTCCTAACGTGAAAGGCCGGTGATACCGGCCATTCTCATTCTTCTTTCAAAAGCGGTCTTATTATGGAGACCCAGGCCGGCTCTGAAGTCTGGTGCTATTGATTAGTCTGTGGAATCATATGCCCGCTGACTGGGAAATAAACCTGGAACCTGTCAGATGGAGCCCAGGCCTTGGAAAGATGCACCACCGGCACCGGGTTTCTTGGAATTTCTAAAGGCCTTCTCGAGTGGGTAAAATCTAACCAGGGAGGTTTAGATTACAAGGCCGTGGAGGTGACACCATGGGTGCACTGCACAGAAGCTTTCTTTTCGGTCTCGGGCTTTTCGCCCTCGGGCGAGAGATAACTGGCCGCGTCATAAAGCAAGTAGTTGACAAGGCCCAGGGGAGTAGGAGGGACCTGGCCACCTTCATTTCCGCCGTGGTGGCAAAAGGCCAGCGGGAAGACAACGTCTGGCGTGAAAGGACCGACGAGAGTGTGAAAAGGCTGTTGGAAGCCACCAATCTCGCTACGAGAACTGATATTAGACGCCTGGAAGGAAGGGTAAAAACACTGGAACACCGGATTGAACGCCTGAAAGATCAGGGATAGAAAACCTCCAGCCTGTGAGAATGGTCTGGGGCTCCGATGGCGCTCTACCCGGTTCCTGTAGAGTCTTAACAGGATTTTCTTGTCCGGGTATGGAAAAAATACCTGGAAAGAAGCGGAGCCTGCCGGTGGAGGTTTTTCGTCCATGATCTCAAGAAGATACCGTCACTTGCAAAGGTACCGGCAGATCATTCAGGTTTTTGCTGCCCATGGTTTTGGATACATAATCGACCAACTCGGTCTTTCCAGGTATGTGCCGTTTCGGGAGAGGGTTTTCAGGAAGGAGGGTCGTAGGGACAGGTTTTCCCGTGGGGCCAGACTCCGTCTGGCCCTGGAGGAACTTGGACCTACCTTTGTCAAACTCGGCCAGGTATTAAGCACCCGTTCTGACCTGGTTCCAGCCGATATCGTTGAGGAACTGGAAAAACTCCAGGACGAGGTACCGCCCTTTTCCCTGGAGGAAGTGAGGCGCCAGATCGAGTCCGAACTGGGAGGTGACCTGGACCAGATTTTTGCCTCCTTTGACGAAAAACCCCTTGCAGCCGCCTCCCTAGGACAGGTGCACCGGGCGAGCCTTCCGGACGGGAGCCAGGTGGTAGTCAAGGTGCAGCGGCCTGGTATTACCCGGCAGATTCGTACCGATGTGGAGATTCTCTACCTTCTTGCCCGGTTGGCCCGGAGGCATAGTGCCTGGGGGCAAATGTACGATTTTGTTGAGATGGTAGAGGAGTTTGAGGTTACCATAACCGATGAACTTGATTATACCACCGAGGGCAGAAACGCCGACCGGTTCCGGCGAAACTTTGGTGATGATCCAGACATCTACATCCCTAGGGTGTTTTGGGACTACACGACTAAGCGCGTTCTGACCATGGAAAGGGTCCACGGGGTAAAGCTCAGCTTTCTAGAAGAAATCGAACGGCGTGGATACAACAAGACCTTGATTGCAAGGCGTTTGGCGCGGGCCATCTACGAGCAGGTTCTCATCCACGGGTTTTTCCATGCCGACCCCCATCCCGGGAATGTTTTTGTTGCTGAAGGTGAACGGATTGTGTTCATGGACTTTGGGATGGTGGGTCGCCTGAGCCCGGAGCTTAGGGATCGGCTCATTGACTTTGTCATTGGGGTCACAAGCCGTAGTACGGAACTGGTGGTTGAGGCTATCCTCAAGATGGGGATCGTTGGCGAGGATACTGACCTGGCTCGACTTAAACGGGATGTGAGCCGCTTACAGGAAAAGTACTACGAGGCACCTCTCAGTGAAGTGGAGCTGGGAGTGGCGCTAAATGAACTCCTCGTGCTGGCCTACAAGTACCAGATTCGAATTCCTACTGACTTCACCCTCCTGACGAAGGCTGTGGTTACGATGGAAGGCCTCGTTCAGTCCCTGGATCCCACCCTGAGCACGGTGGACCTGGCAGAACCTGTTGCCCGGGCCCTGGTGAAGGAGAGGTTTTCCCTACAGAGGCTGCGCGGGATCATAGTACGCAGGGGAATGGATTACCTTTCCTTCTTGGCAGAGGCACCCAACCGGATTAACCATATTCTTTCACAGGCTCAGGACGGGCGTTTTCTTGTCCGGTTGGAACACCGTGGGCTGAAGGAGTTTAGTTACCGGCTCTCAACCCTCATAAACCGGCTGGCGGTCAGTATCATTGTTGCCAGCCTGATCATTGGTTCTGCGCTCCTTGCCCAGAGAGAGGTGACAAACAGCTTGCCCCTGGCGGAAATCGGCTTCTTGTTGGGTGGTTTGCTGGGGTTGTGGCTGATCATCTCCATTGTCCGTTCGGGTCTGTTTTAGGTGTTTCTTACAGTTTTCTTCTTGGGCACGTACCAAGCAGCGGCAGAGGCGTTGACAGAAACAGGAACGGCATGTTAAATTCATGGTGCGGAAAGCCTGGATTACTTTTGGAGCGTGTGCTATGGCTCTAAGAGAACTCTTTTTGCCTACCAGTGCTGACTCCGGGGACACAAACGAAGAAATGAGGCACCGCATTGAGGGCTGGATTAAGATCAGGTTCTTAATCGGTTACCTGCTCTTCGGCAGTATCTTCCTTTACCGACCAAGCCTTAATTTGCCTTTTCCTGTTGTACCGCTCTTGGCGGTAGTACTCTTGATTATCTTCTTCAACAGCCTCTCGCTCATTATTCTCAATTACCGTGAACGCTGGATTAACTACCTCGCCTACTGCCAACTGGGTATCGACTTCATTATTATTACCATCGTCTATCAGATCACCGGGGGTGTAGACAGCCCCTTTGACTGGGTATATATTTACGTAATTCTCGCGGCGGGGTTGGTGGGTGCCCTCCGGTTTTCTATTTTACTCAGCTTCCTAAGCTGGGCTTCCATGGTCTTTGTACTCTGGGCTCAATACAATTT
>SESX01000154.1 GCA_004367365.1 Candidatus Acetocimmeria pyornia | reverse complement strand
TAGCTGAAGGACTTTACTTATGGCGGGGTAAATATAACATGCTTAAGGGAATCGCGGAAGCCCTGTACGACCCGAGCGATCTGATCTTATAAATCGAGGGGGTGGAAAGGTGAGCGGCCGTAACGGGCGGATTACCGTGAAGATCTGGGGAGACTATGCCTCTTTCTCGCGTCCGGAGTTCAAGGTGGAGCGGGTGAGTTACCCGGTGATCACTCCCAGTGCCGCCCGCGGGGTATTGGAGGCCATTTTCTGGAAGCCGGAGTTCCGCTATGAAATCCGCCAGATCGGGATTCTGAAACTGGGCACTATGGTGAGCATCTTGCGCAACGAGCTGTCCAACCGTCAAGGAACGGAGCCCATTTTCGTCGAGGACCAACGCCAGCAGCGAACGAGTCTGATCCTCAAGGACGTGGCTTACCTCATCAAGGCTGAAATCGTGCTCAAGTCCCATGTCACCGATCCAGTATACAAATATCTCGATCAGTTCAGGCGTCGGGTCGAGCGGGGCCAATACCATCGCACCCCTTATCTGGGCACGCGGGAGTTCGTCGCCTATTTCGAGCTGCCCTCCGAGGAAGACGTCCCCGAACCCATCGATCTCGACCTGGGCTTGATGCTCTTCGACATCGCGTTCGTGCCCAGTGAAGAACGGGCTGAGCTGGAATTCGTCCGTCATGGCCCCGATGGCCCCAAATTGGTCAAAGGCTACACACAGGCGCTCTTTTTCCATGCCCGCGTTGAGCGCGGCTACCTTAGGGTCCCAAAGGAGAAATATCAGGAACTATACAAGTTGGAGGGAAGCAATGCTTGAGGCACTCGTGCACGCGGCGGAGCGCTTTCGAGAAGAGGGAAATTTGCCCCCAATTGGATATAAACCGAAGATTCCTAAGTGGATAATCACGCTAAAGGACAAGAAAGCCTATCTTGAGGGACCATATACCCCCAAGGAAATTAGCAAAATTTATGCCCCGGATCGGCAGCGCTCTGGGACAAAGCCAGAGCCATTCCTTCTGTTAGACAAAGCCCAATATGTATTTGGAATTCCCAAGAACGACAAAAAAGCTGCACAGCTCCACAAAAAATACATGACACTTCTAGAAGAAGCGGCCAAAGAAGCTCAAGAACCAAGCCTTTACTGCATCATAGAGTTCCTCCGAGGTCCTCAGCTTGAAGGGCTAGAAAAGATCAAGCCGGGCGATCTTGTAGCGATTCGAATCAAGCCTGACCGGTTTCCTTTTGAGTTGGAATCGGTACAGAAGTTCTGGTCAGAATATCTAAGCCGAGAGTTGAGGACAGACTATCAAGCAATATGCTCAATCTGTGGCGCGGAGACCAATATCCTCCGGATACTTCCTCGAGAAATTGTTGTTCTCGGGCAAAAGTGCCAAATTTCTTCCTTCAATAAGAGTGCATTCCTTTCTTTTGGACGCACGCAAACGACCAATGCCCCGATCTGTTTTGACTGTGCCAGTAAAGCGATTGATGCTTTGGATTATTTAATTCGAACCGAGCGGCATCACAAACTCATCTGGCGCAATCCTAAAGCTCTCAGTGGTTTAGATAATCAGCTGGCCGTCTTCTGGTTAGACAAAAAGACAGAGGTCTCGTTCGAAGAGAGAACCTACGATATCGAGGAATTGCTCAGCCTAGTACTTGAAGGAACTTCGGATTCGGCACCCACTTCTGCCACACTTTCCCAGTTGAGACAGTTCCTTGATATTCCATGGACAGCAAAAGAAGCCGCACTGCTTTTGGATGAACGTAGATTCTATTTGGCTGTACTTTCCGCCAACAAAGGACGATTAGTTGTCCGAGAGTGGCTGGAAGCCAGGTTGGGAGCAATACGGACAAATCTCAGAAAATTCCTTCAAAGCACCTGCATTATTTCGCCTTGGGGCGATGAGCCACGGCCGCTTCCGATCCGAACGCTTGTGGGAGCCTGTGAGGGTGTGAGTCCAAACCTGATCCGAGGGCTCATGCGCACGGCCTACATCGGATACGATCCACCTTGGGAGCTTCTGGAGGCCGCCTTGCGGCGCCTCCGCATCCCAAGCGTGGTCCAGGACCGCCAAAACACTTGGCGGCTCCATGCGTTGGCAGCGGCCATCAAGCTCAAGCTCTTTTACGGAAAGGAGGAGGTGAGGACGATGGAGCAGTTGGATCCCGAACGGAAAAACCAGGCTTATCTATGTGGGAGACTGCTCGCGGTGCTTGAGGAGGCCCAACTGCGGGCGTCCGACTTTAAACTGAAAAGGACGATCGTGGACCGCTTTTACGGAGCGGCTTCCACGGCCCCGGCCTTCGTTTTCGGCGGGCTGATAAAGTTGGCCACTACAGCACATCTTCCGAAAGTAAGCCCGGAGGTCCAGGGACTTGTGGAAGAAATCCTTTCCATATTGGACGAAGCCGGGGGGTTCCCGAGAACCCTCACCCAGCGTGAACAGGCCGAGTTCGCCCTCGGCTTCTATCACCAGCGGGCGTATTTCCGCGCCCAACGGGGCAAAGGCAAGGCAGAATCCGGTGAACCAACGCCGGAACAAAAAACTACAGAGGAGGGTAGATAAGCATGAGCACAATCTATGGAGATGCGGAAAAGAGGCATGATTTCGTCTTGCTGTTCGAGGTGGCAAATGGAAACCCGAACGGTGATCCGGACGCGGGGAACCTCCCTCGTGTGGACCCCGAAACGATGCACGGCCTTGTCACCGACGTGTGCCTCAAACGTAAGGTGCGCGACTATCTCCAGTTAGTCCACAACGTGCCGATCTTTATCCAAAGCCGGGTGGCCTTAAACACCCTGATCGAGCAGGCTGGGGCGGATGTGGATTCCGATATCAAAGAGAAACTCGAAAAATATGAAGACCTTGAAGAGCGCGAGAAGCGGGAACTGAGCCATCGACCTCACGAAAAGGTCCGTGAGGAGCTGTGCCGTCGCTATTACGACATCCGGATGTTCGGCGCGGTGTTATCCACGGGACGATTGAACGCGGGGCAGGTGCGCGGTCCCGTGCAGCTCACCTTTGCCCGTTCGCTGGATCCCATCGTGCCGTTGGACCTCTCGATCACCCGCAAGGCCCGCACCACCGAAGAACGGCTTGAGACCGGCGAGACGGAGAGGGGTCAGAAACCCATCGTTCCCTATGGCCTTTACCGCGCCCATGGTTTTTACAACCCCTTCTTGGCCAAGGATACCGGCGTCTCCCGCAAGGATCTGGAACTGTTTTGGGAGGCCTTGATGCGGATGTTCGAGTTCGACCGCTCCGCCGCCCGGGGCGAGATGACCGTGCGCGGGTTGTGGGTGTTCACCCACGAGAACGCTAAAGGAAACGCCCCGGCCCACAAACTCTTCGAATTGATTCGCGTAAAGAAGCGGAACGGAGTCGAGAGCCCCCGCAGCTTCGCGGATTACGAGGTCCTCGAGCCGTCGCAAGGTGAACTTCCCCCCGGAGTGGTCTTGACGCGACTGGTGTAGAAATGGAGCTTGCTGAGTTTATAGAGGATCTGCATTGCGAAGACGAGCTCATCCCCATCAGCGCGCTGCAGCACTATGTATATTGTCCCCGGCAGTGCGCGTTGATCAATATCGAACAGATTTGGGAAGAGAATCTTTACACCTTACGGGGGAGGAGGGCACACGAGCGTTTGGAGTTGCCGGAGGGGATAACTCGCGAGGGCGTACGCGTTGAATACGCCCTTCCCCTTTGGTCGGCACGGTTAGGACTGGTGGGCAGGGCGGATGTCGTGGAGTTCTTCCAGGATGTGCCGTACCCCGTCGAACACAAAGTGGGACCCAGAAGAGCTCGGCATGCCGATGAAGTGCAGCTCTGTGCCCAAGCCCTCTGTCTGGAAGAGATGCTGGGCGTCGAGGTGCCAAAGGGGGCCCTGTTCTACCGCGCGTCACGGCGGCGTAGGGAGGTGATCTTCGCACCTGCACTGCGCGCGGAAGTGGAGCGGGTTGTGTATGAGGTGCGGGGGCTCCTCAGATGTGGGAAGCTCCCGCCACCGGTGGCCGATGCCCGCTGCCGCAATTGCTCCCTTGTGGATTCATGCTTGCCCTTTGTACCTCAGGCCCTGACCGCCATTGCCCAGGGAGGTCGGGATGATCAAACAGCTTCTTAACACCCTTTTCGTCCAAACTCAAGGGGCTTATCTACATTTGGACCACGGTACCCTCGTGGTCGAGGTCCAAGGGGAAGTAAGGCTTCAAGTACCGCTACATCATCTCGGGGGGTTGGTGCTGTTCGGCAATGTACTGATCAGCCCCTTCTTGCTTCACCGATGCGCGGAAGATGGCCGCCAAGTCGTCTGGTTTACTGAGCAAGGGCAGTTCAGAGCACGGCTCGTTGGGCCGACTTCGGGGAATGTGCTTCTGCGGCGGGCTCAACATCGAGCACTGGATGAAGGGGGAAAGAAGCTTTACCTCGCCCGCCGGTTCGTGGAGGCTAAGGTAAAGAACGCTCGAACGGTGCTGCAACGGGCGGCACGGGAGCACTCCCCCGGTGCTCGGTTATTAGAAGCGACGAACGAGCTCCGGGCGATCCTCAAACGCTTGGGGGCTGTGTCATCCATCGACGAGGCCCGCGGCCTTGAGGGGCGGGCTGCGGCGATATATTTCGAAGTGTTCAACGAGCTCATCATCACCGATGAGTTCGGCTTCAACGACCGCATGAAACGGCCACCACGTGACCCCGTGAACGCGCTTATTTCCTTCTTGTATACCCTCTTGCTCAACGACTGTGTCGCCGCATTGGAAGGGGTGGGGCTCGATCCGCAAGTAGGGTATCTGCATGCCCTGCGCCCGGGAAGGCCCGCCTTGGCCCTCGATCTTCTTGAGGAGTTCCGCGCTTGGTGGGCCGACCGGCTTGCGTTGGCCCTCCTCAACCGTAGACAGCTTTCGCGGAAACATTTCGAGGCTCGCCCTGGTGGAGCTGTATATCTCAACGAATCAGGACGCCGGATCGTGATCGAAGCGTATCAACGGCGCAAACAGGATATGATCCGCCATCCACTCGTTGGAGACCGCGTTCCCATCGGTCTCCTCCCTCACCTCCAGGCCCGTCTATTGGCCCGTTATCTGCGGGACGATCTGTCGGAGTACCTCCCCTTCTTGGGCAAGTGATCGAGGAGGGAAGGGTGAGGGACAGACTCGATATTCTGGTAACCTATGACGTGGACACGCTCAGCGAAGACGGGCAGGCCCGGTTGCGTCGTGTGGCTATTGTTTGCAAGAACTTCGGCCAACGCGTGCAATTCTCCGTCTTCGAATGTCGAGTCACCCGGGCTCAGCTGGAGGAGTTAGAGGCGCAATTGCTTCGGGTCATCGACCCGGATAGAGATAGCTTGCGGATTTACATCCTCTACGGTGGCCGCGAGAGGTGCCTGCGGGCTTACGGCAACGATCGATATCGGGACTTCGACGCGCCCTTGATCGCATAAGGCGCGAACCAGGAGTTAGCGGGAGATCCCAAGGAGGTTCGCGATTATGACGGATTCACCTTATGTTCGGCAAATGGTCACTGGGGCGTTTCAAGAAGTGGGGCCCTTGGGACCGCCGGGGGCCGGGTTCGCGCACAGTGTTTGCAGAAATTCCAGTAGTTGGGGAACATGATGTGATGCGTTGCACCGGGCCTCTGGGTCCGGTGAGGATTGAAACCTGTGGGGTCTGCCAAAATTGCCGATGCGGCCATGTTGCACCGGGCCTCTGGGTCCGGTGAGGATTGAAACCTCTTGAAACCGGAATGGCTCTTCTAACTTAGCCCCCGTTGCACCGGGCCTCTGGGTCCGGTGAGGATTGAAACTTATGCCCGTTGTGGGCTTTTGGTCAATTTGACACCGTTGCACCGGGCCTCTGGGTCCGGTGAGGATTGAAACCCGCCCGGGGAACTTTGGGCCACAACCGACCACCAGTTGCACCGGGCCTCTGGGTCCGGTGAGGATTGAAACGACAAAAGAGCTATTCTGTTGAACCCGCGCCTTCTTGTTGCACCGGGCCTCTGGGTCCGGTGAGGATTGAAACATGGCCTTGCGGAGCTCAGCCTGAAGTCCGGGCTGGAGTTGCACCGGGCCTCTGGGTCCGGTGAGGATTGAAACATTGCGCGGGGCCTCCAAGTCGGTTGGAGATCGCTCGTTGCACCGGGTCTTCGGGCCCGCAAATCCTGAAAGGGATTGAAACACGGCCTCTGGCCGTGAGAAAGTGGGGCTCCCTAGCTGCTCTGGAAACTGCTAGCTTTCATGGTTCCCTCTGTTAAGCCGGGGGGTGTCCCCCGGACCCCTTTTTGTGAGGAACCCTCCCGGAGAAGCCGGCCCGGGCCATCTTGGCCCGGTGAAAAGACCTACGAACCCTGAAAGGGATTGAAACGGTTGAGGCTCCTTCATTTCCCCCCTTTTTTTTCTTCCCGTAGAAACCCCGCCAAAACCCTGAAAGGGATTTGTCTGACTCCGTTTTAGTTGCTTTTTAGTTAGGGAAAAGGGGCACGGTGCGAAAGCCCATGATAGGAAGTGGCGGTCGAACGCGAAGGCCTCCTCGATCCTCTCCCGCTTCATCGCAGCAAAACTC
>SESX01000153.1 GCA_004367365.1 Candidatus Acetocimmeria pyornia | reverse complement strand
CGTCACCTGCGTGTGGCCCGAGCGGAGGCTTATCGCCATCTTACCGGACGACCGGCTCAAAACCAACGAAGCAGCCCAACCCGTGCCCGGTGAACCCGTGCAAGTGACTCCCTTTGACCCGGACAAGGACGCGCGGCGGGTGATCGCCGCCTACCTGGAGGCCGTTGCTGCGGGGACGCGGGCGCCCTGCAGAGCTACGTCTGGCGCTACGCGGATACGAGCGCGGGCCAGCCGCTGCTGCAAAAGAATGAGGTCGAGGGGCAGCTCGTGACCGTGGAGTCGCGGGGCGGCTTCGGGGCGGGTGGCCTGTGGGTGGAGGTCTACCGGGCCGGGATGGTTCCCGGCGGCCCGCTGTTTTTCACGCTGGTGTGGGAGCCGGGTGACGGAACCCCAAGGGTGGCCGTGGTCAGCAGGGAACCGGTTAACATCCACGCGCGTGACGCTGGCCTCGTCGAGGCGGGGTGGCAGGAGGGCGCCGAAAAGGCGGTGCGTGGGTACTTCGAGGCCTTAGAGCGGCGGGATTTCAAGGGTGCGGTCAGGTGGGTTCACCCGGCCTGGCGCGACTTTACGGCCATGCCGGAGCCGGAATTGCGCGACCTGCGCCTCCTTTCGACCGGGTTTTATGGTGTGCGGAGGGTTGGCCGGGTGGTCTTCATGGAGTATGAGGTTGAGGCCTGGCCCTGCTCGATCCGCCGACGCCTGGGGAGTGGCAGATTGTATGCATCGGGTCGGGGCCGTAGGTCCGGAAGCAATTGCGCCGACCATAAAGGGGGCTTGCAGGTAGAGGTACCGGTGTTCGAAAACGTTATCCACACGTCTTTACCCGCCGCGGCACGTACTAAAAAAGATAGCCATTCCCAGCCCAGTTCTGCTCTTCCTTTTCGGCCTGGCAAAGAGATTTGGCGGCGTGGTCGTGGAAAGAGGGGATGGGTTGTTGCCGGAGCTCCCCGGGGTAGGGCCGTTTGCCACTGCTTTTCCACATCAGCACATCTCGGACAATCCACCTCTGGGCGCTGGCCCTTGGTTCCCAGTTTGACAAAAAGCTACAAAAAATACCCTTTGCTGTATGTTACTTTACAGGAGGAATTGGCAGATAACGGGAGAAAAGGAAGGCGGGGAGGTGGCACGGGTTAGGAAAGGGCGATAGATTTTGCGGGTATTTGGTTAACCAGTTGGGTTGAGAAGAGTGAAAGTACTGGAAAGCGAGAATTCCAGGTTAAGGAGGTATCCATAGTTATGGCGAGACTTGGTACCCGGTGGCGGGCGGTCTTAGTGGCGGCGCTGGCGGTGGTGTTGCTAACTACGCCCGTAGCGGTTGGGTTTGCGGCAGCGGAATCAAACAATAACGGTACAGTGCAACCTCAGTACATCACGGATGGTAGACTTGAATTTTCGCCAAGTAGAACTAACCCATTAAAATGGGTGAGCGTGAACGGGTGGTTATCTTATACCGCAGCAGTTGGAATATCCTATGAATACTACGATGAGTTAGTAGACGGAAGACTCGTTCAACCATCTGTTACTTCGACAAATCTATCACCTATATCCTTCAAATACGAATCCTATAATAGCTATCTTGGGGGTCCAGCATGGAGAGCCAGAAAAGGCTTTTGGGTATGTGGCTCGTCGACAGCTTATCTGAATGCGAGTACCCGAGCCACCGCCACCGGGACCTATAAAGCGAAGCTGGGAGGCGGCCCGGGATATATTCCAAATCCATACCCGTGTTCAGCATGGTTATATGTCATCAATTAGGGAAGTGTCGCTCAGAGAGATGAATAGAAGGATGCCAGTATAACAAGGATGTTGGTGTTTTAAGATGGCGGAGGGGTTATCCTTGCTAAAAACAGTCGTAAAACTCTGCTTTCTTTTTTTTCGGGAGTACAGGTTGAGGTTCTCCCACTTTTTTAAGTATGGGGTAATAATGGTCCTTATTGCAGCATACTTTTCTGTACTGGTTTCTCTTCCCTTAGTTTCTGAATTCGCCGAGATCAGGCCTTTTGAGGTTGCTGAATTTGATGTTTTCCTCTCCGGCCCGCTGGAAAAACCTGACATAGAAAGGGTAAGGGGCGGGGCCGAAGCGATAGTTGAAGGTGCTTGCTTTGGAGACACAGAAGTTTATGTGAAGGGGAACTTCGCCGGCAGGATAAACCTCATCTTGGTCAACGATTTGCAGCGAGCACTGGAAATCACAGAGATAAATGAGCGATACATCCGCAGGGGAAAGGTGTCAAGAAGAGGAGCAGTAATCGACGCCTATACCGCCAAAAAACTCAGCGTGGACGTCGGGAATCAGGTCAGGATAAAAATCAAAAAAGATGTCGCGGTCGAATATAGGATCGTCGCTGTTCTTTTCCCTACTTCAGTCACAAGTGGGATTATTCTGGCCGACTACCCCCAAGAGGTGAAAGAGGCGTTCAGACCCTTTGAGTACACATCTTTTTGGGTCAAGTGGAAAAACGGCGTGGAAAACGGCGTGAAGGGTGAAGGCAATTACACACTTCTAAAAAGGAGCGATCTCATCAGGCAACAAAAAGAAGCGCTGGACGAATTGACGCACAATCGGATGCTTCGATTGCTTAAATGGGGGGGTATCGTTGCGCTTTTTTTAATCGCTCTAAAAGACATTTGGTTGCTGTTTGAAACAAGAAAAAAGGACTATGCTTTACTCCTGGGCTTGGGCTTTTCCAGAAAGAGCTTGGGCACACATTTCCTGGCGGAGAATCTGCTGAGAATGGCCGTCACAGTTTTCGTCGGAACACTTTGCGCCAAACTTTACATGCAAAGGATAATAGGGTTTTATTATCCCTCTGAAGCGTTCATGGAAAGCTTAATGTATTTGCTCTTAGTCGCAATCACGGCATCATGTCTGGGTAGCGCAGTGGCCTCCAAGCGGTTGAGGAGAATATCAATAGCCGAAGTGCTTGCAGAAGGGTGAAAACGCATGATCAGAGTAAGTAATCTGGTCAAATCTTACGGAGAATTAAAGGTGCTTGATGGTGTATCCTTTGACATTGAGCAAGGCGAGTTTATTGTCATATTTGGTAGTTCGGGTGCGGGGAAGACTACTTTGTTAAACATCCTGGCAACATATGACAAACCTGATGAAGGAGAAGTTATCTTTGATCGGATTAACATAATAAACACTTCAGAAAACTCTCTGGAAAGATTCAGAATTGAAAAGATAGGTTTTGCTCATCAATCCAGCTACATGATTGAATGTTTACCACTTTATGAAAACGTTGCTCTACCGCTTATTCTTGCTGGATTCTCTAAACAGGAGAAGGAGAAAGTGGTTGCTAAGCTGCTCAAAGAAGTAGGACTGGAAGATAAAGCTAAAAACAGACCCAGTCAGCTAAGTCTGGGACAGAAGAAAAGAGCCTGCATAGCCAGGGCTTTGGTGACCGATCCAAGGTTTATTTTGATCGATGAACCAACAGCTAATTTGGATGTCGCGAACAAAGAAAGAATTTTAGCTCTTTTGAGCCAAAAACAAAAAGGCGGAGCAACAATAATCGTGGCTACCCACGACCAGATTGTTACGAAACACGCAAAAGTCTTGGAATTAACCAACGGTAAACTTGTACCCCTGGAAACGGAAGGAGGGGTCTAAGGTATTCCTCTTTGACTCAAGTTTAGGCAAGTAGTCGTGTTAATGCTCACATTATCTGACCGGTATTTACTCTAACTTCTTCAACCGTGATATGATGGATTAAACCACATTATGTTCATCCGCATTTGTAAAGTAAGAGGTATCCGTTACATGCAGGTGGTCCATAGTTATCATTTAAGCGGAAAGTATTCCAGACAGCGCGTGATTTCCACGCTTGGGCGTTACGATGAGAAAAAATACTTGCAAGTTCAACAAATCCTCCGTGATATGCAGCGATTGGAACGAGTACGGGAAGTAATCAGCGAGATTAATAACCCCGCATCGTTCACGGGTAAAGGGCCTTGCCGCAAATCTGGTTTTCAACGGGCCGGCAAGAAAGGCCGCTAAGGAGGTTTTACCAATGGGACGAGCAAAAGAATACCGCCAGCGATTAAAGTACCAGGTGGCCTCCGCCCGTAAGAAAATACTGGAAAGCTTGCTTGCCGTTAGGTTTGCCGACGAGCTGGGCATGAGCGAAACCGAGGCCCGGTTACTGGGGTACCGCACCGGTAGGTGGATATTAAATCAACCGGGTGTACGTGGCCCCAACCAGATTATCTTTAATGCCGTAGAAGGGCGGGAATCTTTTTCCCGCCGGCACAAGAGCTTTAAAAAAATCAGGCTTACTCCCTACGATGTTGAAGATTTGGACCTTGAGCTGGAGTTCGGGTTATCCACCATGCAGGCGGGCCGTATTCTTCGCCTGGTCGAAGAGGCCTACCGGCAGGACGCCCTTTTAAGCGCCAAACAACTAACGGTGTTGTGCAATATTACGCCCACCTCCTTGCGGGGCCGCATGGTCGCGCTGCGCCGGGAAGGTATTTGGGTCCCGGTGGCCGGCCTTTCCCGTACCGAACGGCAGCGCGGTGGGCAACTGCGCTCCGCCCGGGCACTGGCCAGGTACCTGGATGGACAACCCCAGGCGGATATCAGGCGCATGTTCGCCCTGTCCCGGGAAACGTTTCGCCACATATTGTCCCGCTTTGCTTATGTGGCCCGCCTGGCTCTTGGCGGCGGGTTCGTGCCGCGGGAACCGGAAGAAGCCGCCTGGTTAGCCATTGTACAAGCTACACCGGAGAAAAAGCTGCTTCCCCTGCTGGATGAACCGGGTGTTCCCGCACCCGCCACAGACTGGGCATCTTTTAGAACCGAACTGGAGGCGGATTTGCCCTGTCCCCGGTCAAGCTCAGGGCTGTACGGGATATCGCCGCCCAAATACTGGACTCCCTATCTGCAGGCAGGGCCGACGGCGATGTTGTGTATTGGGCGGTAAGCAGCACCGAACCCGCGGGAAAGCCGTTGGAGGCTTGCCGGCTGGTACCGATAACCTTATCCCTTTATGACCCCCGGGACGTTCCGGCACCTGATGTGGACCGGGATATTAACCGGCTCAGCGATATTAAATTTCAAAAGATTCTGCGCTATACCACCCAGGCCAAGCACAGCGGCGGTTACCTGACGTATGCCGACCTGGGTTATCTTTTAGGTACCCATCCCGAGGCCATATCCCGGCTGGTGCGAACCAACCCCAAGGTAGCGGTGCCCTTAAGGGGTTCTGAATGCGACATCGGCCGCGGCATTACCCACCGCAAAAAAATCATCCGGCTTTACCTCGAAATGCATACCGAGACCGAGATCGTGGCCCGTACGGGGCATTCTTACGAGGCCATTGAAAACTATATCAAGGAATTCGCCGCGGTGCTGGTACTGGCCGAGCGCGGCCTGACCGTGCCCTTAATCCGGCGGGTGACCGGGCGATCGGTTAAGTTAATTAACACTTACCTGGAGTTGATACGGGAATACTCCGGGCCCGAATATGCTTTCCGGCTTCACCACCTGCGTAAGGTTTTTGAGCTGCACGAGGACGAGCTAAAAAAAGCCTGCGGGGCGAAAAGCAGTGAACCGCTACGAGCTCTACTGCCCGCTGGTGGAAAGGACCCTGGAAAACTACCAGGCGCAATACCTGGCCCGCAGATACGATCTCGGCAAGGAATCTTTGGTGGCCCGGCTTCTGGTCAAGGAGATCAACCGCCGCATGGAAGAAACCGAAGCTACCCTGGGTATCGACAGGGTTAAACCGTTTGAGCTCTATGTCTGCCGGGGTCAGCGCCAGGCCAGGTTGCCACTGTTTTGCCCGGAATACCTGGAGCCGATCCTGGCCGGCGGGGACTTCGCCCAAGCCCGGCACCTGGTGCTGAAAAAATGTCTGAAGATGTACCGCCGGGAGTTTACCGGGGCCGGTAAGACCGACTTGCTGAAGGTTATCGACCCCTGGTCACTGGTATGCGGGAACGGGCCATCCCGCTATGTGGACGAGTTATGCCCCGCGCCCGTGCCCTATGATGAAAGTGATGGGGCTTTTTGGAGCCGAATGATTGAAGGTATCCGGCCCCTTCTACCCGCTGACCGATTGCAAGCACCGGACTTTTTGGCGCCGGGCCAGGTATTGAAAGAGCTAACCGGGTTTGTGACTGCAGAAGCAGGGCTCGGCCCGGTAGTGGCTCGTCAGTTGGTTGAAGAGGTTATCGCTCTACGCAATATCTGTTGTCCGCGCACCAAGGAGTTAAAGCCCGGTGAAATGCCGCTGGTGGTCACTCATGTCAGCGCACGCTTGTCGGAAGATACAGCCACGCGTTACAAGCGCTTGGCGCCGGTGATTATCAGGGTCTGGACGCCCGATGAGTTGGCTAATATTCCCGACACCGTGCCGGGGTTCTTGGAGCAATTGAAAAGGCGCATTGTGCGGGTCTGTTTTGAAGCCTACCGGCAAAACGGTCTTTTGACCCTGATGGAGTTGCAGTGGATTTTCCAGATCAGTTCGGCCCGCATCTCGGAATTGATTCGCAGCGTGCAGCGGGAACACAACCTGGTGGTGCCCACCCCGGGGACTATCCTTGACGCCGGGAGAAGCATGACACACAAGGATGTGA
>SESX01000152.1 GCA_004367365.1 Candidatus Acetocimmeria pyornia | reverse complement strand
GTATCCTGGATTGATCATGGCGGCGCGGCTGGGGAACGTAGAAATCTACGATCTTGTGAAGCTCGGGGTGCCGGTAATGGTGGTGACCGCCCTTTTGAGTTTTTGGTATTGCTTTCGGGAGTACCGGCCGGGGTCTTTCGTGGCTCGGGTTCAAGGACCGCGTTTGCCCCACCTGTGGCACCTGATGGTCAGCCTGGCCCCGGTGTTGATGAGCATGGTACTGGTAGTGACCTTGGATTTTTACTTTCCGACGGCAATTCTTCTTGGTATCGCCCTGGGGCTCTTAAGCTACCTGGACTGGACGGGGGGGCTTGGGGCAGTATGGCACCAGCTCAAGGGAAGGGTGAAGACTGTAGCAGCCCAAGGATTTACCTGGCGTCCGGCCATGACCATCTTCGGGATCATGCTTTTCCGGGAGGCAGTAGGTGCTTCTGAAGCGGTAGTCAACACGGCTAACGCCCTGATGGCTGTTGGGATTCCCCTTGGGGTGCTCCTCGTGGTGGTGCCGCTGGTTACTGCCGTTGTCACAGGCATGAACATGGCGGCAATGGGAATTGCTATTCCCATTTTTGAGCCTTTACTTGCTTCGGATATCCTGCGCACGAACGCTGTCTTCCTGATCTTCCTCAGCAGTACCGCCGGCTACCTGGTCTCACCGCTGCATGTGTGTCTTGTTCTAACCAAGCAGTACTTTAAGGCTCAGTTCTCGGGTGTATACCGGTTTGTGCTGTACCCGGCTGGTGGGATGCTCGTGGCGTCCGTTTTGGTGGCTTGGTGGGCCGGCCTGTGATTCATCGAGCGCGCCCTCGTGGGATTTGCCTGTGTTCCAAGCAAAGGCCCCGTGGTGTTGTTTTGAGGGAGGACTAACCGGTAGGTGAGATTGCTTTCATTGCGCCTTATGAAGCCTTGGCTAGCCTGGCGGTTCAGGTAAGCCGGGAAATTGGGGCCGAGGTGGAGTGCACCTGGCTCGTTTGCGGCCTGCTGTTAACCTGGCCAGGTCCCTGGAGGAGAAGGGTACCGAGGTTTTACGGGTACCACGTTGAAGTTGCAAAATTGAGTATTCCTCGTGCCGCTTAAAGCTGGCACGTTTTTTGCTTTTTACCTAATAGACGACGGCTTTAGATGTACCTTAACCTTCGACAGAAAGGATGATGGAGCTTGGCCGAAATCTTGGTGGACGTATCCAAGTGTCTGGCCTGCCGGTCGTGTGAGATGGCGTGTGCCATCAACCGGGATTCGGTAGCCAGGACCCTCATCGGAGCCGCGCGCGAAGACCCGGTTCCACAACCACGCGTGACGGTTCAGGGCACCGAAACCTTCTCGATGCCGGTGCAGTGTCGACACTGCGAAGAAGCACCGTGTCTTTGGGCTTGCCCGAGTGGGGCGTTGTACCGTCACGAGGAGACAGGGGCTGTGGCTGCAAAACCGGAGCTCTGCATCGGGTGCTGGATGTGTGTGGCGGTTTGTCCCTTCGGGGCAGTCAAACCGGCCCGGGCTGGACGTGTTTCATTCAAGTGCGACCGCTGCACGGGAATGGAACACCCTTTCTGCGTGGATGCCTGCCCCACTGGGGCCCTGGCTTACAAAGAACCTGGCGAACTACGTTTTGTGGCCGAGGTGAGGTCGAGATCGGTAGTTGACGCTGTGGCCGGAGATCCGGGGTCCACGGCCAGGGAGCACGGCTGCAGTTTTTGGAAATTTGGACTTGAAACACTTGAAAAGCTGGAGGAGGGTCGTTAAATGCAACGTCTGAGAAGGAAAACTTCAGATAAAGCGACTGAACGCCTGGTGGTTGCTGCGGCAAAACAGGGGGTTGACCTCAACTGGGACCGTTACGAGCAACAGGTTCCCATGTGTGGGTTTGGACGGCTGGGAGTTTGCTGTACTGCCTGCACCCAGGGTCCGTGCCGGGTCAGCCCCTTTGATGAGGCTGGAAAGGGTACTGTTTGCGGCCGGGACCGGGAAAATATTGCGGCGTCGGTCTTCCTGCGTCTTATTGCTGAAGGGGGAGTGGCCCACGCTTCTTACGTGCAGGACCTCCTTGGTCCTCAAGCTGATAAAGTATTGGGTACCAGTCGGTTTCCCGAATGGCTCAAGGCCGAAGGAACGGCATTGGAAAGCCTTGGTGCGGCTCCGGGGTCACTACCGGCGGAGATCTTCGAGGCCATCCGCCGTGCCAGCGAGGGGGATGTCGGGGACGAAGCGGCGTACCGGTCGGCTTTGAAGGTTGGCCTGAGCGGCTTCTTGGCCCTTGATGCCGGGCTTGAATTAGGAGATGCCCTCAACGGTTCTCCGCAGGTGCAGACGGTGGAGGTCAATTTGGGGGCCCTGAAGCCCGACCGGATCAACGTCCTCCTTCACGGCAGTTTGTCCCCCCAGGTGATCAGTGTCCTCACTGGTGGGAGTGCCGGGGAAAAGGTAAACTTTGTTGGAATGTGCGGGGGAGAGGCACTAGCACCAGCCGGTGTTTCCCTTTTGAGCAACTACGGGGCCCAGGAAGCAGTCCTTCTGTCGGGCCTGATTGACGCCGTCATTGTTGGCAAACAGTGTGTCACGCCGGGATTCAAAGCTGCTGCGGCCGAACTGGGAGTACCTCTGTTCCCTGAAGCGGCGGTTGTTGAGACGGACGACGAGGGTGATTGTGGTTTACCGCCTGAGATCGCGGCGGCGGCCGAGAAACACTACAGTGCCCGGCAACACCGAAAACCCAGGTTTGAATTCCCAGAGGTCAAGGCCACGGTTGGTTTTGACTTGAAGACCTTTGAAGCTGTTTCGCACCAGGCTTGGCAGAAACTCTTCCAGGAAACCGGAATACCTGGTTTGGCCCTGGTGGGTGGCTGCAACAACGCCAAGGAGACCCAGGATAAGGTGATCGTGCGGCGGGCACAGGATCTCTTGGCCCAGGGGTACCTGGTCGTTGCCACTGGATGTGCAGCCGCCGGCTTGGCCAAGGCCGGGCTCCTGGACCCAGCCGGTGCCCAGGAGTATCCCGCAGTCTCTTCTTTCCTTGAGAAACTGGCCGGCGAAGCTGGTACCGGTTCCCTTCCACCGGTTTTCCACTTCGGCACCTGCTGGGAAACACCGCGCGCCCTTCGTTTCATGAAGGCTCTTGAAAAGGCTGCCGGTGCATCCCTCGGCCTGGTGGCTGTCTTCCCGGAGATTGCCCGACCGGCGGCATGGGCAACGGCGCTGGCGTTACCGTCCCTCGGGGTTGTCACGACGGTGGGACCCGTTATGCCTTCCGGTGACCCTGAAGGGGCCTTAACTGCCGTTCAGGCTGTTTTGGGCAGGGAAGGCCTGCTCCGTATGACCCAGGAGGAAGTGGCTGCCGCGCGTTGACCCCAGGAACCCTGGCCGAGTGGGTGAGGGGTCCTTCGGAAGTGGTGGCGGCAGTCGGGTTTTGGAAACCAACTAGGCCAGCAACCAAGGAGAGGAGGTATCAGGCTTGCTGATAGACGAGACCAAGTGCGTGGGTTGCGGACGCTGTTCCGTGTACTGTCCGGTTGGGGCACACCGGTTCGAGAGAACCCCTGAGGGTAAGGTTTACGCTGTTGTTGACCAGGAACTGTGCTGTGAGTGTGGTGTTTGCCTCCGGGCAGGTGTTTGTGAAATGGATGCCCTTTATGAGCCTGAACTGGAGATGCCGCGTCTGGTACGGGCGATCCTGAGTAATCCGCTCATCGAATTCAAGGAATCTGGGGTACCCGGACGGGGAACGGCGGAGATCAAGACCAACGAGATTACGGGCCGTGTTCGGTATGCCACGGCAGGAGTTGCCCTGGAAATGGGCCGGCCAGGGGTAAGTACCAAGTGGACGGATGTTGAAGTGATGACGAAAGCCTTGGCAAAACTGGGGGTCGGTTTCTGTGACGAAAACCCCGTCACCTACTTTATGAAAGACAAGAAAACAGGCGAACTTAAGGATGAGGTGCGGAACGAGCGCTCGTTGTCAGCCATCATTGAATTTGACTGTAAACTGGAGGAACTGCCCAAGGTGCTGGAGGTAATCAAGGAGAACATTGACAAGATTGATACCGTCTTCAGCCTCGACGTCGCTTGTAAGATCCGGCCGGACGGGTCAATTCCAGTCCTGTCGATAATCGACCAAGCTGGGTTTGAGGTACTGATGAATACCAAGAACAACATGGGTCTTGGTCGACCCCGGTTCCGGGAGGAGGGAGAACCACTATGACCCACAGTTTGCACCGCCGCGGTAGCAGGGAAAGTCTATCTCGGGACTTTGTGGTCCTATCCTGTTCTGCCAAGGGTTTTAACAACCACAACTACGCTGAGTTCTGCCGCAAGTTCATGCAGATTTGCCTCAAGCACAACCCAGTCAACTTCGGTGATATGAAGACCGGTAATTGGCTCTACATCGATCCCCAGGAAATCATCGAGCGGATCTCCAACAATACCATTGTTGAAATTACTTATGATTCCAAGGAAAACGTAATCTCCCTCATGAAGGAACTAAAAGAGGCAGATCTTGGGATTTCGGTGGTGATCTCGGGTATCAGTGAAATCGTGGATGAGATCGCCAGGGAAGCCGGACTGGGCCAGGTGCACACCAGGGAGTACTCCCTGGGTACCCACGGGAAGACAGAGAGGCTGCCCGAGTGGGAGATCCTGGAGTTTCACACCATGTGCGGCCATGCCATGGTCTCACCCGAACTGATCAAGAAGATGATCATGGATGTCAAGTTGGGGCGGAAGACTCCACATGAGGCCACAGTGGTAATGGGAAAATGCTGTTCTTGCGGCAACTTCAACATTCCCCGGTCTATTGAACTGCTGGAAGCCAACCTGCCCTTGTGGACGATTGACGACCCGGTTTATTAACCCTGCTCTCATGGAAATCAAACGGGAAAGGTTGGGTATGGACATGCGGTATGTCATCATCGGAAACAGTGCTGCTGGTCTCAGCGCTGCTGCAGCTGTTGCTGAGACCGACCCCGACGGAACTATAACCATTCTTTCGGCAGAAAGGGAAAAGGCTTACACCAGGACCATGCTTGCTCACTACCTGGCAGGAGAGGTCGGGCTGGAGAAAATGTACTGCCGGGAGGCAGATAACCTGGCAGAGCTAGGTGTCAAGGTACGGACAGGAATCCGGGTGGAAAGGATCGCTGCTGGGGAAAAGAAACTCCTTCTCTCTGACGGGAGTGAGCTTGCTTACGACAGGCTTCTGCTGGCGACGGGTTCACTACCCATCGTGCCCCCTGTTCCCGGTATTGAAAAAAAGGGCATTCATACCCTCTGGACCCTTAACGATGCCCGGGCTGTGGCTGAAGCGGTCTCAAAGGCCCGGGCGGCGGTGGTTGTCGGGGCCGGTTTCATCGGTATCCAGGCGGCAGTAGCTTTGCGCGCAGCAGATCTCAGGGTAACTGTGGTTGAGAAACTGGATGGTGTGCTTCCGGCCCAGCTGGACAGGGGTGCAGCATCCCTGGTGGAAAAAGCCCTCGGGCAGGCCGGGATTTCCGTAGAAACTGGGGTTGAAGTTACGGAGTTCACAGGAGCGGAAAGGGTAAAAGGCGTGGTAACCACGAAGGGTCAGATGGACTGTGACCTCGTCGTGGTGGCAGTCGGGGTGAGGCCCGACCTCCGGTTGGTGGAAGACACAGGGATTGCGGTCCGGGACGGCATTCTGGTTGACCGCCGGATGCGAACATCGGTGCGGGACATCTACGCCGCGGGTGACGTGGTTGAAGCCTTTGACCTTGCCTTGGGGAAAGAAACCCTAAATGCTATTTGGCCCAGTGCGGTGGCCCAGGGGCGGTGTGCGGGCCAAAATATGGCCGGCCGGGGAGAGGAGTACCGTGGGGATGTTGGTTTTAATTCCATGGAGGTCTACGGCCTCCAGATTGCCACCCTTGGTGTCAGCCGGCCCCGCGCCGGGAGCTACGAGAAGATCGTTCTGGAAGAGGGGGAGGGCTTCTACCGCCAGGTTGTGCTGCAGGATGGTATCCTCAAAGGGGCGATTATGGTCGGCGATATCCAGGGGGCCGGTATCCTTGAAACCCTGATCCGCAAAGAGGTCGATGTCTCGGGCTGCCTTGAATTGTTGGGGGATAAGCCTCTGCAGTTCGGGAAGCTTTTGATGTTTGCACCGGAAATTAAGGCAACCCTGCTGGCCGCATCCTGACGGTCTTGTGCCGGCGCAAAACAGCCGGCGGATTGAACCAGGTTACAGGAGAGCACTTGGTGCGGGACAACCCTTGCTGCTTGCAGCGGGGTCTTGTCCCGCTTTTTTAGTCTAGTGCTTCATGCCGCCACAGGGGGCGGCACCACGAAGCATGAAAATTAGACCCGGTATTCAGCGGCCCCTTGATCGGTTAGGATCATGAGTTGCACGCCCAGGGTGCTCCGGAGCGAGACCGGTTATGCCGCAGGCACGGAGGGCCGGGGAATAAGGAAGGAGCGTGGAGGAGCACCCCGGGCGAGGCAGATGGTAGCATTTTCGTAGTAGGGCTCCATGCCGCCTTGCGGTGCGGCACCACGAAGGATGAAAATCCAGGGTGGAACCAGTATTTTCGTAGTAGTGCTTCATGCCCAGCAAGCGGGGCACCACGAAGGATGAAAATGGGGACA
>SESX01000151.1 GCA_004367365.1 Candidatus Acetocimmeria pyornia | reverse complement strand
AGCTCACGGGAGATGTTGGGGTCACCCAGTATGAGAACTTCTTTGAATCCATAAGGCCAACCTTTAGCGGCTTTTCGTAAGAAAAAGCTTCACTAAAGCAGCTGCCAACGTCTAACCCGGGTTTTACCACTGCTCAAATTAAGCTCTAACTATTTCTATGGCCGCCCCCCTTTTTCCCTAATGTAAAACATGTCATATTGCTCCCAGAGCTTTTCAAGGCGTTCGAGTACAGCTATGGTTCTCGTTTTTTGTTTTCTGCCTACAGCCGTGATGAGGGCGTTGATAACGCTTAAAGGCGCCGTGAACGATTCGATGAAGGAACCCAGGTCCGATTCCGCGGTAAGGGTTAAGTCGGCCCACTGGGCTAGAGGTGAAACGATGCTGTCGGTGATGGCCAGTATACGGGCCCCGGCCTTTTTGGCGTAGGCGGCGCCTTCTATGGTCTGCCGGGTGTAGCGCGGGAAACTTATGGCCACCACAAGGTCTTTCTTCTTCACGCCAGACAGCTGTTCTATAATGCTGCTGACGCTCCAGGGTACAACCCGAACCTTTTTTTCAATCATTTCCAGGTAAAAACCCAGGAAGACCGCAGCGCAGTGGGCGCTGCGCAAGCCCAGCACGTATACGGTGTCTGCCTTAATAATTTCTTCCACCGCCGCTTCGAACGCTTCCACGGAGATTTCCTGCAGCGTCTTGCGCAGGTTTTCCATATCGGTCTGCAAAATTTCGCGTACCGCCGAGTTTTCACGGCTGAGTTCGGCTGATTTTCTGAGGCGGCTTACCGTGTTTAGCTTGTCGCGCACCATTTCCTGCATGGCTACCTGCATTTCGGGGTAGCCTTGGTAACCGATGGAGGTGGCAAAACGTATAACCGTCGACTCGCTTACGCCTACCAGTGCTCCCAACCGGGATGCCGTTAAAAAAGCGGCCTTGTCGTAGTTTTCCAGGAGGTATTCCGCCAGGTTTTTTTGGGCGGCGGAAAGGTTGTGAAACTGGGCTGTAATTCTTTGTTTCAGGTCGGCAGGTTTTTCCACAGTCTGTTTCAATTCCAGTCCACCTTTGATACCCTGTAGTAATTGTATACTTAGCGCAACTCCTGCAGTGCCTCTCTTGCAATGCAGCATTTCCTGCATCTCCATCTCATTATATTCAATGAATACTATAAAATTCCTTCTTGTCGTTGCCAGGTGTTGGGGACGATACGAAATTAATCTTGCGGTAATTTTTGTCCTGCTGAAGCCCGAAATTGACCAAAGCGTAGAACTGTTGACTATTTTCTGGCAACGTAGTACAATAATGGCAAGATGTTTATCAAAAAGACCAAAGTCCGCTCGGATTCCGCCTTGGGGTAAGATGAGCCGCTGATGGAAAACGGTTCAGTTAATTCCGGTTTCAGCTAGAAATTTCGGCAACCCTGCGGCTTGCCCCGGGGATTTTATCGAGAGCCTGAATCTAGAGTTTAAAAGGGTCCATTGGCTCCTCGATTTCTTGGCTCAAGCCCTCGATTTCTTCCTCAAGGAGTCTAACACGTGGCCATTGAAGCTAGGAAGTCGGGGCCGGTTTTGCATTCAACAATTCATTCTAAATCTTTGATATCGTTCTTTCGACCTGGAACAGCTTTAGTGTGTTGGGCGTTAACCACCAAAGGCTTCATACCACCTGCTTCGAGGAGGGTATAGTTTGGTTTGCAGTAAACCCCCGTACTTTCCATGGCCACCTGGGTGCAACCGGATTTAACCAACCAGTCACTCAACTTCAGTAACTCTGCTGTCATCATCCCAAAGCTCCGAATCTCTCTCCCCTCAGTAGTTTTCAGACATGCCGTCACTGACTTCTTATGCACATCGAGACCGCAACACCGTGCGTAGAGTACTTCCATTGATCCTCCCCACTTGCAGGTTACCGGCACGGCAACCCTCGTCAAACGATTCTACTACGCGTGCTTACCAAAGCTGAACTGGAATTAGCACAGGTCCACTCCCTTGTCACCTGTCTCTGTAGACCTCCGCCTGGTCCTTTTCGACACCACCAGCGTCTACTTCGAGGGTAGGGGACCTGAGATGATGCCGGAATACCTTATCTCAATTGGCCAGGATTTCGTGGTTATCTGCAACCGGGAAATGAAGACCTTCGTTGACCCGAACCCGAAAGACTGAGCACACCTCGATGTTTGGGCAGAGCCTTTCTGAACATGGGTCCGGGTTACCATGGGCCAGTTTTGTAGTGGAGGGGGGATGACGGGGAACAAATCCTTTTGGGGCTACGCTGTTGGGAGCGGGGTCGGCGCCGGCTGTGGGCTTCTCCAGGAATCGGCCCCGGGAAGCTGCCGGCAAAACCGTTGTCGGAACCAGAGGGTTTTGGGAGGAAATAAATTCAAGAGGAGGAGGTTTGCAATACATGCGTAAGACCAGTTTGATACTGCTGGTACTGATTCTGGCCATGTCCCTGGTCGCGGTTGGATGCGGCGGGGGACAGCAACCCACCGACCAGGCCGAAGAACAGGCAGAAGAACAGGCGGAAGAACAAGCAAAGGAACCGGCTGAAACCATCAGGTTGCTCATGGCCACCGGCGGGACAGGCGGCACATATTACCCCCTGGGCGGAGCCATCGCCGAAACCTGGAACAAACATATTGATGGAATGAACGCCACCGTACAATCAACCGGCGCTTCAGTGGAAAACATTCGCCTGCTGGCCACCGGCGAGGCTGACCTGGCCATGGCCATGAACGGTATCGCCCAGGCAGCGTGGAAAGGCGAAGGCGACTTCGAAGGCAATGCGGTACAAAATATTGCCGGGGCAGGGGTCATCTACCCCGAGATTATGCAGGTGGTCACTCCCAAAGGCACAGGTATCAAGACCATCGCCGACCTAAAGGGCAAGCGTGTCTCCATTGGCCCAGTGGGCAGCGGTACTGCATCTTCAGCTATCAAAATCTTGAATGCATACGGCATCGACCCCGATAAGGACATCCAAAAATTCCAGGACACCTTTGCCGACGCGGCCAGAAAACTCAAGGACGGGCTTTTGGATGCGGCATTTGCCGTGCTGGCAGTCCCGGCCGCAAACATCATTGACATCACCACAGCCACCCCTGTTACCATTGTTGACATCTCGGGCGAAGGCCTTGAAAAGCTGCTGGAAGCCGCTCCCGCCTTCAGCCCCTTTGAAATACCGGCCGGAACATATAAAGGTCAGGACGAACCAGCGCAGACAGTAGCCCAGTGGGCATCCCTCTACGTGCCTAAGGACATGGACGAAGATGTCGTGTACAACCTGGTCAAGGTAATGTACGAATACACCGACGAAATCGCCAAGGCCCACGCCCGCGGCAACCAGATCACCCTGGACAACGCCGTCAAGGGCTTCGACCCGGTGCCGCTGCACCCGGGTGCCGTAAAATACTATGAAGAAAAGGGTATTCTTAGATAAGAATGAAGAATACACGATGAGCACCCGCCGCGGTGCTCATTATCTTAAAGTAACTTTAGTTTTAGTGGTTTTAGCGGCGGTGCCGGCAGCATTGCTTTCGGTGCCGCCGGCCGTTCTTGTTGTTGAGGAACACGATACCGGCAAAATTCTTTTCCATAAGGGAATGAAGATAAACGAGACCTTTACGCTGGCCTACATCCATTCCATTACCAAGCAGCCGGTACACGAAGTCTTCTATGTCAAAGACAGCAGGACACTAGCTTTAAAGGAGATGCGCTACGATTCCTTCGGGTCCAACCTCCCCGTCGGCCCCGAAAAACTGGCCCAAGAAACTACTGAATTTTACGTCGAGGACGGCTTTTATAAAATAATTTATGAAAACCGCACCTTCGACCGCGTACCGGTGATGGTGGGGCAGGTGGTCGCCGACCACGCCCTGGTCTTTACAGATGAGAGCCGCCTGCGCTTTTTGGATGTTACTGAAGGAGGGACCTATATCGATTTTTATGTAAAACCTTTCTTAAATTTTTTGATTAATAGAATTTCTCTACTTTATTTCTGAAAGAGCAGGGATAGATTTTATGAATAATAAGGAAACTGACAAGCAGGAAAAAAAATTAGGTCCGGAGCAAGAACAAGAAAAAAACCAGGCAAAACTTTCTGCCGGGCAAAACAGCCTCGATAAAAACAACAGTAACTACTTGGAAAATAGTGGGGAAGTTGGAAAAGAGGAAAAAAGGGAAGTTGAAGAAGAGACAGTAGATACCCAGACTTTGCTGGAAAAATACGAAGCCGGAACCAACTACCGCCGGAAACCGGTGCTGGGCGGGTGGCACTACTTCATCTTCCCGGTATCCGTCCTTTTGAGTTTCTTTCAGCTTTACACGGCCATGTTCGGCACGCTGCCGTCCAACCAGCAGCGCGGCTTTCACATCGCCATAGGTCTGGGCCTTATCTATTTGCTCTACCCCGGCAGGAGAACCGGCTGGCAGGGAGCGGCTTGGCCCGGATGGGTCATCACAGGGTGTATTCTGGCGGTTGACGCTTATCTTTACATGCAGGGAGAAATACGCACCGGGATGGCTGTTGCAGCCGCCGTCTTGTTCATTGTGTTTCAGCTGGCCAAAAAGTTTGACAAAAACTACCACAGAATCCCCGTTACTGATATCTTCCTGGCCATGTTGGGGTTTGGCGTCGGCCTGTATCACTTTTTCTTTTACGAAAGTATCATTTCCCGGGTGGGGATGTACAACGATGTGGATTACATCGTGGCCATAACCGCCGTGCTGCTGGTGCTGGAGGCTGGGCGCAGGGCGGTCGGCCTGCCCATCACGATCGTGGGAGCGTTAATGCTGGCCTACGCCTACCTGGGGCCGATGATGCCCGGTTTTTTGGAACACCGCGGGTTCAGCCTGGAGCGCCTGCTTTCCCATTCCTTCCTTAGCCTGGAGGGAATTCTGGGTATTCCCATAGCCATATCGACCACCTTTATTTACCTGTACCTGCTTTTCGCCACCATACTGCAGAACACGGGTCTTGAGAAATTTTTCAGTGAACTCGCCGTGGCGCTCACCGGCTGGATGACCGGCGGTACCGCCAAAGCCTGCGTTCTCACCAGCGCCTTTCAGGGTACCGTGACGGGCAGCTCGGTGGCCAACACCGTGGGCTCCGGCGCCTTTACCATCCCGATGATGAAAAGGGCGGGCTACACGCCGGAGTTTGCCGCAGCCGTTGAAGCGTCCTCATCCACTGGCGGCCAAATCATGCCGCCCATCATGGGCGCCGCGGCTTTCTTAATGATAGAATTTACCGGACTGCCCTACGTTACAATTGCAGTGGCAGCCCTTGTTCCAGCGCTGCTGTTCTTCGCCGGTGTCTTTATATCCGTGCACTACGAGTCGAAAAAAATGGGGATTTTGGGCATACCCAGGGACCAGCTGCCCAGCCTTCTGGCGTTGCTGATGAAAAAGGGCTACCTGCTGCTCCCCCTGGCCGCCATCATCTTCGTCATGATGATCGGCCAGTCGGCTTTGAAGGCTGCCTGGGTGGGCGTCCTTACGGCCCTGGGCATGAACATTGTGACCATAATCATAGCTAAAGTATTTAGGACCGACGTGGAAGACAAGCTGACCGTGCCGCTCTTCTTTAAAATCATGGCCGAGGCGGCCCGGACGGCCCTGCCCGTTATCGCCGCCTGTGCTGCTGCCGGTATCATCGTCGGGGTTATCACCCTGACCGGCCTCGGCTTGAAAATTGCCGGCGGCATCGTTGACCTGGCCGGCCAAAGGCTGCTGCTCATCATGGCCTTTACCATGGTGGCCTCCATACTGCTCGGCATGGGACTGCCGACCACGGTCAACTACGTCATCACCGCCACCATGGCGGCCCCGGCGCTCCTTTCCTTCGGCGGCATCCCGGTCATCGCCGCCCACCTGTTCGTGTTCTACTTCGGCATCGTGGCCGACATCACGCCCCCGGTGGCCCTGGCAGCTTACGCCGGGGCTGGCCTCGCCCGCAGCAACCCCTTCCTGACCGGCGTGCAGGCCGTAAAAGTAGCTATAGGGGCCTTCCTGGTCCCCTACATGTTCGTGCTGTCGCCGGTGCTGGTACTGCACGAAGTCACGGCGTTCAAACTGATAGTGGCCATTGCAACGGCCCTCCTGGGCATGGTGGGTGTCAGCTCGGCCCTGGTCGGCTACTTTGAGCGTAGCTCAAAAGTCTGGGAGCGCCTGCTCATGTTTGCGGCCGGCGTGAGCCTTATTTACGCCGACCTGGCCGCCGACCTAATCGGCCTGACCGTGCTGGCGGCAATCTTCATGTACCAAAAGGCAACCCGCGATAGAGGAACCGCGGCCAGCGTATCGGGATGAGACGCGGGATAGCGGTTAAACAGCAAGACAGAAAGCAGCAGTACACGATCGATTATTAAATAAAACCGGGGGCAATGGACCTGAACTGCTCCCGGTTTAAAAATTTGGGCTTTTTTGGGGCTTCTATTTGACACTCATTTTCTGTACCCCCGGTGTGGGCTCACTATTTCTCTGTACAATACGGTGGGCGGTTGGCTTAGCGGTAGAGCGCTTGACTCACATTCAGGAGGTCACTAGTTCGATTCCAGTACCGCCCACCATAATGAAAACTAAGAGCCGCAAGGGTTTGCGGCTTTTTCGTTCGCCCAGCATGTCTGCTGAGCCGATGAGCTGAAAGAAGCTCTGTCGCCTAACCA
>SESX01000150.1 GCA_004367365.1 Candidatus Acetocimmeria pyornia | reverse complement strand
ATTGGATCAGTGTACCAGTAATACGCACTACCATATCGGTACGACCCCAGTACAGATAAACCCGGTTGCAGCATCGTAATAATCCCTCAACGCGTCTTTGTTCACATATCTGAAACCTTCCACTTCAGGAGGTAGGTTCTGCACGCTCAGTGGAACCGCCAGCACAAACCGGTAAAAATCTGCCTTCAAAAAGGCAAACATAGATTTTCTCTTTCTGATGTCCCTTATTTCCTTTATCTCTTCGTACCGCTTCCAAGTCTTTACTGCCTCATCATCAATTTCGATAAACGTATTGACCTTAGGATAGTCTTTTTCAATAATCCTGAACGCAGCGATAGAGCTTCCTTCGCCATCGTATTTCAATCGGTACAGTGCTTGAAGGAGTTGCCTGGATTCATCACTAGACTTCTTATCCGTGATCTCACAGTAGTAAGTTTCAATTAACTCCAGAAACTCTTCCTCTCCAACCTGCCGTCGCCCACCCAGAATGTTCCTAGTCGTCTCCAACAGCACGCCGTCATAAACATAAGACGCATATTTCTTTCCTTTTTGGTCCACTAGGGAAACCACATATACTTCTCCCCTACCACGCCAGTTTCTGTTACAGCGCCCGGCCGCCTGATTAATGGAGTCCAGTGGAGCCAGGTCACGATAGACCACATCAAAGTCAATATCAACCCCGGCCTCCACAAGTTGAGTGGTTACACAAATAGAGGTCCTGCCCCGGCGCATGTTGTTAATTCTTTCCATTCTTTCCTTTGGAACCACGTGGGTGGATAGAAAAGTGATGTCATTACGCCCCGTCTTCTCCTGCAACAGGGAATATAAATCCCTAGCAGCACTGATGGTGTTCATGACGAACAGGTAAGATTTGCCTTCTTCTATATCAATCCCAGCACCAAACTCTTCCAGGGTAACATCACTCTCCAGGCAAGGCCTTACTACCACCCGACCTAGCTTTTGAAAGTACCTCCTCCCGTTGACCAGGGGATAAATCTCACCACCTCTAAAGATCAGTGGTTGGGTGGCAGTAACCAGAACAACATAAGAGTCCAGTTCATGGACCAGGGTTTTCAGAACTTCCCTTACCAGCATCCAGTACTTGAAGGGTATGGACTGCACCTCATCGAGGATAATTATGGCATTCGCCAAGCGGTGAAATTTTCTCAGAGAGCTGTTACGGTAGGACAGTAATGTATGAAACAACTGTACAAAGGTAGTAACGATTATTTCGGCATTCCACCCTTCAATAAGAAGCCTTGCTTGGTCGGACTCGAACTCTTCATCATCCTTTCTATAATAGACATCTGCCATGTGGTGGTGCTTTAAAAGAAGGTTTGTATCCACCTCGATGCCGGCAGACCGCAGTACCTTTTCAAACTCTGCAGCATTTTGGTCGATAATGCTCAGGTACGGGAGGGAGTAGATTATCCGCGGGCTATACCCCCTTTCTTCACCCAATAAATTCCTTAACCTTAAAGCAAAAGAAAGGGTGGTTAGCGTTTTTCCGAGGCCCGTAGGGAGATTGATGGAAAAAATTCTCTCATTCGGTGTAACTGGCATCCCCACAACTTCCCGGGAAGCTTCCTCCCTCAAACGGTTCAGGAAGGTATCCCTATAACCTAACCTCTGCTTGTACCGGTCGACCAGACTGTGATCAAGCTTGTCATCACGTCGTTCAACTGCACCGCCCATCATCACATCGGTCTTATCGGCATCAATTAACAGGGAAAACAGGAAGTTGAGCAACAGATAGAGTTTTATTCCACCAGTAGTTTTCAGGCCCCTTAACTTCCTTTTAACCTTTCGAAGCTCCTTCGGGATTTCGTCGACCCACCGAACCAAATGCTCCTTGGTTATGTCTACTGGAAGACCTGCGGCTCGCAGCTGGGAATTAAGGGGTTCCAGCCGTACCTCCTCGATAGCATCTACCTGTACTCGCAAAACTTCCTGTTTCTTCTCCCCAAGTACCACTTCGTCGAGGACGTCATCCAGATTGCCGTGGTGTTTTTTAGTGACCATAAAGGCCATAAAAGGCATAAGAGCCCATTCATTGCTTCCTAGTTCCTTATCCCCCTTAAAAGCCTGCTTCCCCGCGAAATAACTGCAGACAGCGGACAACAACCCATGGCGCGTTTCAGGCCGGGCCTTCAGACATTCCTTCTCCTTTTCAGGGGCCTGCAGGTACTCCTGAAAATACGGGGTAGCCTTACCCAGGTCATGACATAAAGCAACAATGGTCACCAGCTGCGATAGGTTACAACCACCGATCGCACAAAAGGTCTTTTCGCTCAAAAAAGTAAGGGCAGTCCGGGCAGTACCGACCAAATGGTCTTCCAAGAGCCTGCCCGGATGGGAATACAGATCAGAAGAAGACAATTGTGTCATCATTCTCCAACCGCCAGTAGGCTTTTACATGGGCCTTTATCGGCCGGCCCTGTGCCTCAAAGATCACATCTTCATACTTCTCAATCACACGGTCGGAGGTCATCGTGAGGGGCATTCTTTCCTTGAAGTATTTCTTCTCTCCCTCGATGACGATACCACCACTTCTAACACTGGAAACCGGAAGTACCGAGTGGAGAGGGACAGGGCCCTCACCATCCACCTCTTCCGCCTCTGATGTACCCAGGTATGCAAAATCAGCCAACAGTTCGCTCAGCCCCAGGGACAGGGTGTAAACAGTACGGTGCCTTCTTACGTTTTCCAGCAGTGTTGAAAAAACTGCTTCATCCTCGTGGGTGACATAAAGCCTGTAGACCGGGTCTTTCACAAACTCGGTTCTGACTTGCGTACGGGCCTCGTGGGTACCTTTCTTTACAGGCGTCCAGTAATTCCCTTTCGTGTTGATCAGATTTAGCCCCATCCTGACTTTCTTTACCGGCGCCTGGATGCTCACGGCTATTTGACAGCTGCGGTGTGAAAAAACCCGCAGGTAATCTGCCTTATCGACACCGCAGATGGCCCCCAGCATCCCGCGCACCGTGGGTGGTGGCGGGAAGGAAAAGCTGAGAGGGGAAGATGTGGTATAAAATGTCTTAAAGTGTCCGAAGTCACCAAAAACGTCAAACACCAGTACCTTCATGCCCATCCCCTCTAGAAGGACAGCTCTTGAACAAAAAACTCAGCCAGAACCTCATTTAAAGACACATTGCGGTCGTCCTTAATCAACTGTACCCTTTCGTCACATGCGTAATATATCTTGTCGATTTCCTTCTGGTGTCCTTTGATGGCGTTGACCAAATCGGTTATGTCCAGCCTGCCGTCAGAGATGTCCCTGATTTCCTCGTCGCTCTTGGAAGACACAAACTTGATTCTCTTGTCCAGTTCACCCATGTGAAAGTTTTTTTCTTTATGCACGATCCGGATGAGAAGCCTGGGCATCTGGCCCATCTTTGATGTTGATACAAGGTTCTTGGTTCCGTTCCAAATCGCCTCTAACAGCAGGTCGATGTCCCTTTCGGTGAGGTTGATACCTTGGTTGCGGGCCGCATTTTCATTGACAATCCCGTAGAAGGCAATCAGTGAATACGGAAGAATGTACTTCTCCGTGAAGGTGCCCTGTTTTCGCTCCTGCTGGGACGGCATCACCGTCGTGCCCTTGATATATGAAACGTCGACCCTATGAAGGGATCTGCCGAACTTAAACTGTACGGGCCCGGTAAGGACCATTGTTTTCTTCCTCACGGCGATGGTAGCACCAAATAAGCGCACGTCAATACACTGCTCTCGAACAAGATCGGGATTGTCCTTGAAGTCACTGAGCCGGTCTTCCTTGGTCCGCAGGTTGCCGTCGTCGTCCCTTGTTTCCCGGATAAAGACTTCCTGGTTCTTGTATTCGTAGAGGTAATCCCTGATGGTCCGTTTCAGGCGCACGTCGGTAACGATGTTTTGCCCGGTTTCTTCGTCGATCCGGGGCTTGTTTTCCTCAACGGGGTCCCCGTTGGGATTGGCATCGGTCACATCATAGAGAAATAAGATCTCCGAACGACTCTTCACGGTGGTATCCATTTCAAGAGACCTCCTGTTTTCCATAGATTTTTTCAGCGACCTCGTCGGCCAAATTCATACCGGCGGCAAAGCAGAAGTTCATTTCGTCGACCGACATTTTCCACCCCTCTCCGGCTCTCAACAGGTAAGCCGCGGCCTCTCTTGCCAGCAGCCTCTTGCCCTTATCGAAAGAGTCGTATTCCTCTAGCTTGTTCTGCACCCGCGGTAAGAGCCCTTTGAAATCCTTTTCACCCATCTTCAAGCCTTTCAAAGTCTTTACAAAGGGTCTGCTCCCCCTGCTGCTGTACTGTTTTCTGAGCAGTAATTCGGTTAGGACCCCCAGCAGAAAAAGCCCCCGTTTCAAAGGCGATTGGAAAACCGGACCGTACTTCGCAAACAGGCCTTCCAGGGCACTTTCTTCCACATCTTCCACCTCCAAATCGATGAGTTTCAAATCCTCCAAAAACAAGACCGACATCAGGCCATCATTTACCGCAAAAGCAAAGTACCTGTCGGCCACAAACTCCTCGCGGATCTTTTTCATCAAGAACCGCAGGAGAAAATGGTAATTCACGGGTCTATCTTTAAAAACCCTGTCCGTCAGATCCAAAAAATAGCCGTTAAGGTCGAAATCACGCTTGTCAGAGTCGGACTTGCCAAAGAACGTCCTAAAGCACCTAAAAGTGAAATTAGCACCTGTTGCTTCATCCACTGCTGCCTTAGCCGCAAATATCCGGCGCAAGCGGGAGGGAAGAACATCCTCAATTAGAAGGAGGATCCGTTCCGCAGCGTTTTGTTTCTTGAGGAAAAGAAGGCTGAGTGCTACCATATCGCTGGCATCTTTAAGCACCGCGAGGATATCTTCCTCGTCATCTGTAATCCGGTCGATCTCCTTTTGTTTCAGTGAAATGATCTTCTTCGAATCCACTAAAATATCCAATATCTCCTCCTGCGGCGCATGCTGCCCAAGAAGGGACTTTGGTATCAGGTAGTAGGAAATACCGTAAAACTTAAAGGCAAGGTTGGATTCGATGTACTTCTTGCCCTCCTCCAGGGCCATTTTGCACTGAAAGCATGTGGGGAAATTCCTCCATGCCCGCTTTTTGTCAAAGTAACCGGTAATAAATCCTGGCTTATCCAGGGTGTAGAAAGTATACGTATTCACCCCCCCTAAAACGGTGTTATTGAGTTTACCGCACAGAGAGCAGACTTTATCAGAAGCATATATCGACCGGTCCTTTCTTTCCACTAAGTCCTGTAAAACACGGCGAAAGAGCTGGAAATCTCCCACGTACTGCCAGGTACCGCCAACACAGAGTTTAACGGTTAGAATTATGCCTTCTCTTTTGGGGATCTCATCACGATAGTTCAGGATGGCCCGTCTGATCTCAGCACCGTTTTTATCCAGTTCATTCCGGATCGATTGCAAGAACTGCCTTTCCTGATCGGTAAAGCTAATTTCCTTATCATCCAGCACCCTAAACCAGCCCAGGATTTTCCGCTCAAAGGTCCCTTCTGGTTTTCCGCTGATTTTCGCCGTGGGAGAGTAGTCAGCCCCTCGTGCAGGCCCCTTGCGGTAGAGATAACGCTGGACCTTTGCGCTGTCAAACTCCTCTCTTTCCACGCCGCAGAACACAAAGCCCGCCCCATTAACCTCTCTTAGCTTTATCGTCACTACGTGCTGGTAGTTCCCTCCCCCATTGGGATCTTTCACCAGTACGTCCAACAACCGCCTCCCTTCTTTTTCAATAACAAGTTGTCCCAGGTCCTTTACAGCCGCCAGCACCCATATCAACTCCTTCAGTTACAACTCTTCTCGTCCACCAACTGGATATCACCGAACATCACGGATGCTTCGTGCCCGTCCCTGCCAATAGCCGGTACCACTCCTTAAAACCATGCAGCATTGAAATCATAAGGTAGAGTTCATTTCCCCTTTGTCAACCGCCCGCAACGAAGTTCCTCACTGAGCACACAGCACCCATAACCCTGGGAGTTCTTCGCCCCAAGACCGGCACCCAGCGCCACCTGCAGGAGTTCTGTGTCACCGCGCAGGAAGTATTCACCCATCCAGCCCTTGATGATGGTTTCCTTGTAGCGCGTAATTTTCAGATCCCTGTCGGTTACAGCTGCAGGGTAAATCGCAAACCCATCCTCAGGTGCGGGGTGCCCGTGAATAAGGAGATACTTTTTGGCCAGGTTAGCCCCGATGAGTTCAGCAAAGCGTGGTTCAAAGGGCGAGTAGTAGTAGGTGTAGGACCGGCCGTCTTGCCTCGGCATTGTGCTGTACATTACCACCGGGGAGAGCATCCGCACCCGAATTACGTGGTCCCGTACCCGGGGTTTGACTGCCTCCACCTCCTTCACCTCCAGGCGGGCATCCCCGATGCGAACACGGCCCTGCCGCAGAAAACCACTCCCGATCTCCTGAAGGACGAAGTTAATTGGCGAGCACACAACCAGGCGCAGCGGTGGAACAAACACCAGGTATCCACCGGCCCGGTCGTAGCGCACCGCCTCCCCCATCAGGCGGGAGAAGGTGAAGAGTTTAAACCGCCTCTTCTCGAGGGGAAAACCGTGCTCGTGCAGGTAGCTGCGCAGGGCATCATTTTGGATCTGGCGGTAGATGAGCCCCTGCACCAGGGAGCCGTAGTGGACCGGTACAGCCACCGGTGCCGGGGCATCGAAATGTAAGGTAAGCTGCACGTCAACACCCTCTTTTTTGAGAAATTCCAGGCAGCACTGCTCGAAAGACCGGAAACCGGACTGCCGCCGACAGAGCCTATCTTCCTGTCAGCAGCATGTCAGCGCCCAGCACTGGCCGGCAGTCCGGGTCGCAAGAAAGGTCCAAATCCAAAATCGAAACACTAACGTTGTGTCTTG